>JAOZLM010000009.1:7270-19005 GCA_029934815.1 Desulfocapsa sp.
GTTAAGGCGCAGAAGGGCTTTGAGTTTTAGGGGCTATCCTTAGAACGGCCTCAGTACTTGTACTCGTTCGGTCGCTGTATATTTCTTGATTTTCAACTCAAATTCCATTCCGTTTGAATCGTGCGGACTTTCCGCAAAGACCGATTCAAACGGAATGGAATCTGAGTGAGAAAATGCTACGAAATATTCAGGATGACGCGAACGAGCACAAGCACTGAGGCCTTTGGGTGATTCTGAGTGTCGTGAGCTTGTTGACACAGTCGAGAGTGCTTAGTATTGTTGGTGTTTGAATTGTACTTAATGATAATTGTATATAAGTGAGGATCTCATGGAATCATTTGATGTGCTTTTAGAGCGTTCAACCACAGTGCATGGACATACTTGTCCCGGTCAGGTCATTGGCGTGCGAATGTCCATGATTGGTCTTGAGGCCATTGGTATTCACGATCCAAGAGGCCTGGACCGAAAGAAACTCTATGTTCTGGTTGAGATTGATCGTTGTGCAACTGATGCGGTGCAATCGGTAACTGGTTGTAGTCTCGGGAAACGATCCATGCGTTGGATTGACTATGGGGTTATGGCAGCAACTTTTGTAAATCTTGATACTGGAAAAGCTGTGCGTGTGGTAGCCAGGGAAGAATCCCGTGAGTTATCCAAAAAGTATTGTCCTGAAATAGAGCATAAGTACAAACAACAACTTGAGGCGTATCGTGTAATGCCTCAGGATGAGTTGTTTACCGTTACAGAAGTAGCAATCGAAATTCCAAAAGAAGATATGCCCGGTAAACCTCTTAAGCGTGTGCAATGTGAAGACTGCGGAGATTGGGTACAGGATTGTCGTGACGTAGAAAAAGACAATAAAATCCTTTGTCGCGGTTGCGCCAACGGAAAATACTATCAGCCTTTACAATAAATACAGAAGAGAATGATAACACTTTTAGATTATGGCGCGGGCAATGTCCGCAGTGTCCGCAATGCAATACGAAAACTTGGGTATGAGGTGCAGGATGTAAAAAATGCATCTGATATATTGAGCGCAGAACGTCTTATATTTCCGGGAGTCGGCAGTTATGGCTCAGTGATGGATACGCTAAGGCGTGACGGACTGGTAGAACCATTAATTGAACGAATAAAGAGCGACAAACCATTTTTAGGGATTTGTGTGGCTTTGCAAACCCTGTTTGAAGGCTCTGAAGAAAGCCCTGGCGTTGCCGGACTTTCAATTCTAAAAGGGCAGGTAAAACGTTTTTCTCCGTCGAATCTTTCTGTACCCCAGATTGGTTGGAACGGTGTTAATCTTCATAAAGAGTCTCCTCTTTTTAATGGATACAACGACGAAAAATTATATTTTGTCCATTCATATCGGACCACCCTGGAAGAAGAAAACAGCGACTGGCTCCTCACTACCACTAACTATGGCGAAGAGTTCGTTTCCAGCGTACAGAAGGGAAATGTCGCAGCTTGCCAGTTTCACCCCGAAAAAAGTGGTGAAGCAGGTCTTGGAATTTTAAAGAATTACCTGCAGGGAACCAGAGAAACAATTCAGGTTTCAGAAAGGAAAGAAGAAACAAAAATTGCAAAGCGGGTAATCGCCTGCCTTGATGTGCGTACAAATGATAACGGTGATCTGGTAGTTACCAAAGGGGATCAATATGATGTCCGTGAGTCCGGTGAGGTGAGAAATCTCGGGAAACCTGTTTCTCTGGCGGCCAGGTATTATAAAGAAGGTGCCGATGAAATAACGTTTCTGAATATAACCGGTTTTCGGGATTTTCCCATGGAAGATCAACCCATGCTTGAGGTTTTACAGAAAACTTCAGAACAGGTTTTTGTCCCTCTGACCATTGGTGGTGGGATTAGAGAATTCACTGACAGTAATGGCAAAAAATATACCGCACTGGATGTTGCTGCTGAATATTTCAGATCAGGTGCTGATAAAATTTCCATCGGATCTGATGCCTGTTACACGGTGGAAGACTACCTGAAAACAGGAAAGAAAAGCGGAAAGAGTTCAATTGAACAGATTTCTTATCATTACGGTGCGCAGGCGGTGGTTATTTCCGTTGATCCAAGACGTGTGTATGTGAAATCACCAGAAGAAACAAGGCACCACGTTATCAAAACAACTACACCTGGGCCTGATGGAGAAGAGTATTGCTGGTATCAGTGCACCGTAATGGGTGGTCGTGAGGGGCGTGACCTTGATGCCGTGCAACTTGCATCGACCTGTGAGATCTTGGGTGCCGGAGAAATTTTGCTCAACTGTATAGATAAGGATGGAACAAACTCCGGTTTTGATATGGAACTTATCAATATGGTAAAAGGAGCGGTCACAATTCCTGTGATTGCATCATCGGGTGCCGGATCTGCAGCACATTTCGTTGATGTGTTTAATGAGACAGAAGCTGAGGCAGCACTTGCCGCAGGAATCTTCCATAGAAGAGAAGTGCCGATTGCTGAGGTGAAGCAGGCTCTTCGTGATGACGGAGTAGAGATTCGGTAGTATTATTTCGTTTTGAAGAACAAAAAAAATGGGGCTGACAAATTCATTGTCAGCCCCATTTTTTTTGTTAAATGAGTTTCGTAACTCAGAATTTACTTCCGTTTACCAGAAAGTGGGTAACGATAGAAGCACCATATCCAAGGGCAATTACAGGTGTCCATTTCAGGTGGGCACCAAAAGTATAAACGCCTCTTGCCTGACCCATAAGGGCAACACCAGCAGCAGATCCAATGGAAAGCAGACTCCCGCCAACTCCAGCAGTAAGTGTCACCAGTAGCCATTGGCCCTGTGACATGTCAGGTAGCATGGTAAGCACGGCAAACATAACGGGAATGTTATCAACAATTGCGGAAAGCAGGCCCACCGTAACATTAGCAGAAGTTGCTCCCCAGCTGCCATACATGATATGGGAGACCATACCCAGATAGCCCATAAAACCTAAACCACCAACACAGAGAATAACTCCGTAGAAGAAAAACAGGGTATCCCACTCTGCTCTGGCGACGCTTTTGAAAATATCAAATGCGACCGTATCACCGAGACGTTCATCAGCTTTTTCAGGATCATAAACAACCCCTTTAGCATGTTTAGTATGGGTCTTCTTCAGGTAAAATCCATAAATTTTGAGATAAGAAAGTCCCATCATCATGCCAGCCATTGGAGGTAAATGGAGGAAGTTGTGGAAGCTTACTGCGGTCGCAATCGTCATCAGGAAAAGAAAAATAACTGTGATTCCACCACGCTTCATGTTGACAATCTGGCCATCACCTTCAGGTTTGCTTTTCTCGATTGCAAAACTCATAATTGTTGCAGGTACAATCCAGTTTACAAGTGAAGGAAGAAAGAGTGCGAAGAATTCACTGAAACTGACAATTCCTTTTTGCCACACCATAAGTGTTGTGATATCTCCAAAAGGACTGAATGCACCACCAGCATTAGCTGCAACAACGATATTGATGCAGGCAAGGGATACGAATTTTGCTTTACCTTTGCCAAGAGCCATAACCACAGCACACATAAGAAGGGCCGTTGTGAGGTTATCAGCAACTGGTGAAATTAAAAAAGAGAGTGCACCGGTAATCCAGAACAATTGACGGAAAGAAAGTCCGGCAGAAACAAGTTTTGCACGAAGAGCCTGGAAAACAAGTCGTTCTTCCAAGGCGTTGATATAGGTCATGGCCACCAGTAAGAAGAAAAATAACTCAGCGTACTCGAGGATATTATGACGAATGGCAATTCCTGCGGCATGGGGCATGTCGTGTTGGGCATAAACCCATGCAATAAGGATCCAGATTATACCTGCCGCCAGAAGAACTGGTTTTGATTTCCGTAAGTGTGTGTATTCCTCTGCCATAACAAAGAGGTAAGCAATCGCAAACAGAAGAAGGGAAATATAACCAACGTTGTGAGAAGTTAAGTCAAGTGTTTCTGCGGCATGTCCTGAAGATGCAAAGACACAGGCCGGAAGGACGAGTGTGAGAAGTGTAGCTAAGGGGTAAAAAAATCTGGCTGAACCAGTCATGAAATTCTCCTAAAAAAAATTGCTGAATGCGATAAAAAAACATGAATTAAAAGAAGCATATCATAGACGTTCTTTGTTTGACAAGGAAGGCAAGTATAAAAGTAATTTTTATTTGAGCACTATTGTGGGGTTATTGGTAGGTGGAATGCCATGAAATCTGTTGATGGGACAGTAGCTTTTAACTTCATGTGTTCACTGGGATGACATGAGTGGAAGCTGTGTGTCAGCGCAAATCAGGAAAAGAAAAGCTATCAGACAAAATCAGGATGCATGAACAGCAGCATGATGCGTGCGAACCGGCTGTGGAACAAAGAATGGCATGAATTGTTTTCCCATGGCTTTTGTGGTTGAGCTGATCTGGTGGAATACAGAGTGACTTCCTTTTTCTTCCATTTCAACAACCTCCCAACAGTCACTTGCGGCGATCAGGGCCTTCATAAAGGCAAGATGCTGTGTATGACCGGCACGTTTTGCAATAATATGACCAAGGATCGGGCAACCCATGAGGGCAAGATCGCCTATAAGGTCGAGCACTTTATGGCGGATAAATTCGTCACTGAAACGTAATCCTCCATCGTTTAAGATGGTTTCACGGTCCCAGTGGATAGCTATAACATTGTCAAGGTTGCCGCCTTGAGCGAGTCCGTTGGCCCAAAGTTCTTCAACCTGTTCTACATAACCAAAGGTTCTGGCCTGTGAGATTTCTTTGCTGAATTTTTCAGGACTGAGTTCTATGGAATAGGACTGGCTGTTAATGATAGAATCATCAAAGTGAATTTCACCACTTACCTTAAATCCGTCGTAGGGGAGGATTCTGATTTCGGTGTCGCCAGCTGTGAAAACAACTTCTTTGGTGATACGCAGTACGTGACGCATGGCCTTCTGCTTTTTAAGCCCTGCACGTTTTAGGAGCAGCATAAATGGTCCGGCACTTCCATCCATAATGGGTACTTCTGCACCGTCAAGTTCGATATCTGCGTTGTCAACACCGTATCCCTGTAATGCTGCCATAAGATGTTCCGTGGTGGCTACCATAACATTTGCATCTGCAATAGTTGTGGCAAGGCGTGTATCTACTACCTTATCCATGTGGGCAGGAACGCCCTCGGTGTCACCCAGGTCAGTACGAAAAAAGCGAATGCCGGAATTTTCAGGAGCAGGTTTGATACTAAGGACAATCTCGTTTCCGGAGTGCAAGCCAACACCTGTGCAACTAACAGTTTTATGTAACGTGTGTTGATGTGGGTCAAGGGTAAGAGATGCCATTTTTAATCCTTATATATTACAGAAGTAGAGTTTTTCATTAAATTCTGGCATTTAACGATGCAAGAAGTGTGCCGTCTGTGTTTGCAGTGACTTTGCGTGCTGTGGGTAGTTAAGAAAGTACGTGTTGTTAGTATGATGTGTGGAGTTATGTCTTTTTGCCCTCACAGCTCTACTTTGTGGGGACTTTGACACAAGTGAGGGAAAAGTGACATGATTTCAGGGCTTGAAGCCTTTAATCTGCTCATTAAGATATTCATCAAAGTCATTGTCTGGCTCTACTTTCATCTGCAATGAAAAAACAGGAAGTTTGAAGTTTTCTTTACGTATCTTAACAAGATCTTTTTCTGTTGTAATGATGGCTTGTGCTCCGCTGCTCTCAGCTTTTCGGTTTATTTTTTTCAAAAGAGAAGGGGTAAGTGCCTGATGATCTCGTAACGGCATAAATCCTGACAGCTCCAGTCCCTGGTCAGTAAGCGTTTTTCGGAACAGTTCTGGCTGTCCTATTCCACAGAAAGCAAAGAGTGGTGCGGGAAGTGCTGAAAGCTCATGTTGACTTTTATCTGCTAACGATTGTGCCTGTTTTGCTTTGTAAGAGGCAAAAAAAACGGGAGTTTCCGGGAAACGCAGCAGGAGAATGGCCTTAAATTTGCTTGCACGTTCATAGAGTTCGTCTGTGATTCCGGTAATTACAAAGGCACTGCCACGTTTAAGTGCTGAAATTGGTTCTCGCAGATCTCCACCCGGAAACACCCGGCTGTTCCCGGCAAGACTTGCAGCGCTAAAAAGAACAAGATCAAGATCTCGTTGTACCGCAAGATGCTGGAAACCATCATCTAGAATAAGAACATTACATTTTGCTGTCTCAGCAGCATAACGACAGGGAAGAATACGGACAATACCGGTGAGAACGTGAATGCCTGGCAGACTGTGTGCCAGAAAACAGGGCTCGTCACCAGCAGATTTCGCATCAAGATAAACTTCTGTCCCATCGGAAACGACATTTACCTTGTTTCCGGCAGCACCGCCATAACCCCTTGAAACGATGGCAGGCTTAAATCCTTTTGCTAATAACTTTTCGGCAATATAGCCTACAACCGGAGTTTTACCGGTACCACCCATGGTCAAATTACCAACAGAAATAACAGGGACATTTAGCGAGTAACTCTTCTTAATTCCTTTAAGGTAGAGACTTTCCCGGCTTTTCATAACTGCGCTGTAAAGCGGGCTGAAAGGGCGACCAAAGAAGTTAAGCAATGAAAATTTTTGTGACATATTTTGAGGAATAATTATTATGGGTTGAAATTACATCTTACGAAGTTATGTTGGATGTTTTTGACAAAAAATAGCTGATTACCGTTGAACCTCAGTTTCGTTCGATTTCTGCGATTCCGTCATTCCGGACCTGATCCGGAATCTTGTAAAAAAAACAGGTAGTTCTGACGAGATTCCGGATCAAATCCGGAATGACAAAAGTGGTAGCTGAGCTTCAGTGGTCATCAGGAAAATAAGGCGTGACATTTGTCCGAATACGATTAATGTCCACTTCCTTTTGACTAATTGGTACGTTAATGATACTAACATCCGTAGAGAGTTTCAGCCCTATTCTTTATTCTGCTCAATTTTGTTTAAAGAGTCGGGTAAAATTAAATCCCAAATTTGGAGATGAACATGCAGTCAGGATTAAAGAAAAAGCTTTTAGTTGCAGCACTTTCCCTTGGTTTTGCAATGGCTGTACCCGTCGCTGGTATGGCAAGCGATACCATTAAACTTGGTGTAGCTGGTGCTCAGAGTGGCGATCTTGCCTCTTATGGTCTTCCCACTGTAAAAGCAGCCGAGCTTGTTGTTGCTATGTACAATGCGAAAGGTGGAATTAACGGTAAAAAAGTTGAACTTCTCATCGAAGATGACGTTTGTAAGCCTGAAGTTGCAACAAATACTGCTACCAAACTGGTAACCGATGGTGTTCATGTTGTTCTTGGTCACATCTGTTCCGGTGCTACTAAAGCTGCTCTTCCTATTTATAAAGAGGCTGGAGTTGTTGTAATGTCTCCTTCCGCTACTAATCCTGGTCTTACTCAGTCAGGAGATTATCCTAACTTTTTCAGAACCATCGCTTCTGATGATGCGCAGGCTCAAACCGAAGTGGATTTTGCTATCAATGTAATCGGGTCCAAAAAGATCGCTGTTGTTCATGATAAAGGTGATTACGGTAAAGGACTTGCTGAATTTGCTAAAAAATTCATCGAAGAATCAGGAAAAGCTGAAGTTGTACTTTTTGAAGGAGTAACACCGGGTGCTGTTGATTACACAGCCATCGTTCAGAAAATCAAGCGTAAAGGCGCTGATACAGTAATCTTTGGCGGCTACCATCCAGAAGCGTCCAAGATTGTTTCCATGATTAAGAAAAAGCGTTTGAAAGTAACCTTTATCTCTGATGATGGTGTTAAAGATGATACCTTTATCAAGGTTGCTGGTAAAAATGCTGAAGGCGTTTACGCTTCAGGTCCAAACGACAACAGTGCCAATCCTCTTTCTACAGAGGCTATCGATGCGCACAAAAAAGCATATAAAGAAGATCCAGGTGCTTTCTATGAAAATGCCTATTCTGCAGCACTTGCTCTTTTGAATGCAATCGAAAAAGCTGGTTCCACCGATATGGATGCCATTGTGAAAGCACTGCAGACAGAGAAAGTGGATACCCCTGTTGGAAAAATCCATTTTGATGCAAGAGGCGACGCTGTTGGTGTTGGTTTTGCAATGTATGTTGTAAAAGATGGAAAGTATGTAGAAGTAAAATAATAGAAACTTAGCTATTATTTGAACTATGCCCGGGATGGATTATTCTGTCTCGGGCTATTCTTTTTTCTGTGGCTTGTAGACAATGGATTATTTCATAGAACTTCTTTTTGGTGGTTTAACAAGGGGCTCAATATACGCTCTTATTGCTCTTGGTTATACCATGGTGTATGGCATCATTGGGCTGATTAATTTTGCCCATGGTGAAATATATATGATTGGGGCTTTTACCTCATTTATTGTGGCGACGGTACTCTCTATTTACGGTTTTCCCTTGCTGGCCATAGTTGTAATCGCTGCAGTAGCAGCTGCTGTCTGGTCGAGTGCTTACGGATTTACAGTCGAAAAGCTGGCCTACAGGCCGCTTCGTAAGGCTCCACGGCTGGCACCACTGATTAGTGCCATTGGAATGTCCATATTCCTCCAGAACTATGTTCTTCTTGCTCAGACCTCTGATTTTCTCCCCTTTCCCGAACTTATCCCTGAATTTGCCTTTATGGAGCCTGTTGCCCATATTGTTGGATCATCGGATATGGTCATTCTGGTTACCACAGCCGTTGTGATGGTGGCACTGACCTGCCTCATTAAATTTACCAAGATCGGTAAAGCAATGCGTGCTACAGCTCAGGATAAAACCATGGCTGTACTGGTTGGGGTTAATGTGGATCGGGTAATCTCAGCAACGTTTATTATTGGAAGCGCACTTGCTGCCATTGGCGGCCTGCTTATCGCATCCCATATTGGACAGATCAATTTTTATATCGGCTTTCTTGCAGGTATCAAAGCATTTACTGCCGCTGTTCTTGGTGGAATCGGATCGATCCCGGGAGCTGTACTTGGCAGTCTTGTCCTTGGTCTTACTGAGAGTTTTGCCACAGGATATATTTCATCAGATTATGAAGATGTATTCGCCTTTTCACTGCTGGTGCTGATTTTGATTTTTAAACCTTCCGGTCTTCTGGGGAAGGCTGAAACCAAAAAAGTGTGAGGGTGCGAATGTTTCCTGTAAAAGAACTTAAACGATCGGCTCTCATCTCTCTCTGGTTTGCTTTTCTTACCTTTCCCATCATGGTGATAAAAGTTGATCCTATAGAAAGGATTGTTCACTGGCGCTGGGATAATATGTTTTTTATTGCATTTGGCAGTTTTGTTCTCTCCATCCTTGCCAAAGTTTTTATGATTCAAAAAGAACGACGGGCTTCAAGAAAAAAACGTAAAATTGCTGCAGAACCTCTGATACAACGAATAGCAAGAGAACCACGCTTTCTTTATCCACTGGTAGTGGCATGTTTTGCTTTTGGAGTATCGTTTCCTTTCTTGTTTTCCACCTATCAAACAAACATTATGACAACAGCCCTTATGTATGTCGTTTTAGGGCTTGGCTTAAATATAGTAGTTGGAGTTGCTGGTCTACTTGATCTTGGCTATGTAGCTTTTTATGCCGTTGGTGCATACAGCTATGCTCTGCTGAATTTGAATTTTGATATGGGGTTCTGGGCTGTATTGCCTATAGGTGGGTTGCTTGCTGCTTTTCTCGGTGTTATTTTGGGCTTTCCAGTACTGAGGCTTCGTGGTGACTATCTTGCCATTGTAACGCTGGGTTTCGGTGAAATCATTCGTCTTGTTCTTGAAAACTGGAATGCATTCTCCCAAGGTCCAAGTGGTATTGCAAATATCCCAAGACCAGGGTTCTTTGGGATGGAGATGACTTTTGCCGGTGGCATAACGTATATTTATTATATTGTTCTGGTTCTGGTGGTCATTACAATTTTTGTGGTAAATAGATTGCAAAATTCCCGTCTCGGTCGTGCCTGGCTGGCGCTTCGGGAAGATGAGATTGCCTGTCAGGCAATGGGCATAGATAAGACAAAAACAAAACTCATCGCTTTTAGTCTTGGTGCATTCTGGGCAGGATTTGTTGGTGTTCTTTTTGCTGCAAAAACTACTTTTGTGAATCCTGCAAGTTTTACCTTTCTGGAATCAGCCATAATCCTGTCCATTGTTGTTCTTGGCGGTATGGGATCCATTATCGGTGTAATTGTAGGCGCCCTTATTCTTATTCTCCTACCGGAATATCTCCGTGCACTTTCTGAATATAGAATGCTGGCATTTGGTGCCATACTCGTAATCATGATGGTCTTTAAGCCGGAGGGAATTATCTCCAACGTAAGGCGAAGTTATAAATTCAAAGGTACTAATACACCGGAAGGAGAAATCCATGAGTGATTCTCCAACAATCCTTGAGGTAGAAGGCCTCAGTAAGTATTTTGGTGGAATTAAGGCCATTGATAATGTGGATCTTGATATCCGGCAAGGTGAAATTGTCGCCTTGATTGGCCCAAATGGTGCAGGCAAGACGACTTTTTTCAACTGCCTGACAGGTATCTACAAACCTACCGCAGGAGATATAAAACTTTCTGATCCAAGAAACGGGAAAAGCACACGCTTAAACGGGAAGAAGCCAAATAAAATCACTGAAATTGGTATGGCCCGAACATTTCAGAATATCAGGCTTTTCCCCACCATGAGTGTTCTTGAAAATGTGATGATAGGCAGACACTGTCGAACAAAATCCCTGATCTTTGGAGCCATTACCAGAAATAAAGCAACACGAATTGAAGAAGCTCAAATCATTGAACGCAGTTATGAGATTCTTAAAAAAGTTGGTTTACACAGACAAGTGAACGAGCAGGCAAGAAACCTTTCCTACGGAGCCCAGAGAAGACTTGAAATCGGTCGTGCTCTGGCTACAGAACCATTTCTGCTCTTACTTGACGAACCGGCTGCGGGCATGAACCCAAAAGAAACGGAGGCGCTTGTAGCGCTCATTCGTGAGATTTGTGCTGAAGGACACTCTATTTTACTTATAGAACATGATATGAAGCTGGTAATGACTTTGTCTGATCGGATTTTCGTTATGGATTACGGCAAAAAAATTGCGCAGGGAACCCCTGTAGAAGTACGTGAAAACCCTGCAGTGATAAAGGCCTATCTAGGGGAGGATGTCGATGCTTGAGTTGAGAAATGTGAATGCGGCCTATGGCAATATTCAGGTTCTGCATAATATTGATATTGAAATCCATTCCGGTGAAATTATCACCTTGATTGGGGCGAACGGTGCCGGTAAATCCACCACACTGATGGCAATTTCCGGGATTGTACCTGTACGATCCGGTAAGATCCTGTTTGAAGGAAAAAATATTAATAAGATCTCCCCTGAAAAACTTGTATCCATGGGGATCAGTCAGGTTCCGGAAGGCAGACATATTTTTCCTGAACTGACAGTAATGGAAAATCTTGATATGGGTGCTTTTTTACGAAATGACGCTCAGGGAATTAAAGATGATTTGGATTATGTTTTCTCACTTTTTCCTATTCTTGCAGATAGAAAGAATCAGGATGGCGGAACACTCAGTGGTGGTGAGCAACAGATGCTCGCCATGTCACGAGCACTAATGGCACGACCAAAGTTATTATTGCTCGATGAACCCTCCATGGGTCTTGCACCACTTATCATCAAGCAGATATTTGAAATCGTAAAGAAAATCAATAAAGAGCATAATACAACAATTTTTCTGGTTGAACAAAATGCTAATCAGGCATTGCACGTAGCAGACCGTGGTTATGTTATTGAAAATGGTGTAATAA
>JAOZLM010000134.1 GCA_029934815.1 Desulfocapsa sp.
CTGTATTGAGTAAGTAGATTTCTTTCCATTGAATATAAGAGCCCTGTTTTTCTACATGAAGAACGGGGCTTTTTTTTATTTTTCTTTAAAAGACTAAACTTTTTCAAGAAAGCAGCCGATAACTATTAATAGTTAAAATAAAAGAATAGAGATATCAGTCACGGATGACCAATCATCTCACTTCTTTTTTCATGAAAGCCAGGGAGGGCCGGACATGAAAATCGCCGAATCATCCATCCAGTTTTTATCCCAGCATACCTCAATAGAAAAACATCAAAAACAAGAATTACTTGCCGTCTGGGGCCCTGGTGAAGAAAGGGCTACTCAAAATCTTTCAGGTGGCGCAGGCAAAGAACTTGATGTTGAAAAAGAACTTTCACTCTTCACAGAAACTGCCACTACGGTAGAACTTTCTCAGCAGGCAATGCATGCCAGACGTGCAGGAAGTGTAGAGGAACCTGTCTCTCATGAAACTGAGATAATGATGGATCTTAATATTCGTATTCTTAAAGCAATGATTGAGCGGATTACCGGTAAAAAGATAGATATTGCCTCCTCGGGAGGACTGCAAAGTTCAGGTGAGGCACCTGCTGCTCCACCTGAAGGTGAACAGGTAACAGATGGTGGAAACGCACCTGCTGCTTCTGAAGAAATCCCTCAGGGTGGTTTTGCCTACGATTATTATGAGTCTCATTATGAGTCTGAATCAACAGGTTTCAGCAGTAGTGGAACGATCCTGACAGAAGATGGGAAAGAAATTGAATTTGCTGTAAATCTGCAGATGAGTCGTGAGTTTTTCTCGGAAGAGTCATTAAGCATTCGTGCAGGTGACGCTCTGAAAGATCCGCTGGTGATTAATTTCTCAGGCAAGGCTGCTGAACTCACCCAGGAGACTTTTTCTTTCGACATAGACAACGACGGTCATGGAAATCAAATATCCTTTTTACAGCCTGGAAGCGGATTTTTGGCACTGGACAAAAATGGTGATAATACCATAAATAACGGTTCAGAACTTTTTGGCCCCCAAAGCGGGAATGGTTTTCAGGATCTTGCTGCTTATGACACGGATGGCAATAAATGGATCGATGAAAATGATGCCATATACGACAAGCTCCGTATCTGGACAAAAGACGCTGAAGGAAATGATGTCTTATTTGGACTTGGCGAAAAAGGAATAGGAGCAATCTACCTTGATTCTGCTGCCACTCTGTTTTCCATGAAAGATTCTGAGAATAATCTTCTCGGTCAGGTGCAGTCAACAGGGTTATTTTTAGGTGAAAATGGCGGAGTAGGAACAGTACAGCAAATAGATCTGGTTGCCTGATTTATCTTATCTTCTGTTAGAGGCCAGTCGAGTGCGTTTTCGTAGTAAATCGATGTAGTAGGAATTTACTTTACCAATGAGATCCTGTGTCTCCTTGTAAGGCGCAACTCTGCCTTTTATTAACTCTTTCTGGTTTTCCCCTGCGTTCCATGCAGTGAGTACAAGCTCCAGTTTTCCGTTGAATTTATAATTATATTTTGAAATCAGATAACAGGTGAGCAGAATATTCATCTCAGGCTCAAAGAGGTCAGATTTTTTAAGGTTACGTAATCTGGTTCTGGATATGTGACGAAAATGAAATCGTGATTTTGATAATTCGGAGGCTGCCTGTTTTCCAGTGGTGTAGATTATCTGGCCAAGTCCCATTGCTCCTTTGTTTGAGATGGCACGTGGATTAGCATTAGATTCTGCGAGAATCAAGGCTCTGATAAAATCAGGGCTTACTTTATGTCTGGGCTTGAAGAATGTGAACTGGGAGTAGTAGTTTATATACCTGTTAATGGGAGCCAGACGGTTCATGGCTTTTTGGCTAACCTGTGTACCTTTATATTTTTCAAGGGAATGTTTTAACTGTGCACTGTCTACAGGTGCAGGCGCAAGAAAAAGCAGACAGGTAAAAAGGCTGATGAAAGTGAATATGGATTTCTGCATTTACAAGGCACGTGTTAAAAAAAGATCAATAACTTTTGAAAGCATATATGGATCCTTGGCTCCTGTTGTTTCCCGGATGGAATGCATGGCAAGGCTTGGTACCCCGACATCAACGGTTTGTATGCCAAGACTCGTGGCAACAATGGGGCCTATGGTTGATCCACAGGCAAGGTCATTTTGCATAACAAATTCCTGAACCGGTACATCCGCCTCAAGACAAAGACTTTTAAATAGTGCTGCTGATCTGCTGGTTGTCGCATAGCGTTGATTTGCGTTGTATTTTATAATTGGTCCATGATTCAGAAGGGGAAGATGTTGCGGATCATGTTTCTCAATAAAATTGGGATGCAGAGCATGGGCATTATCCATAGATATGAAGTGAGAAGCACTACACATACGTGCATGTTCAGCAGCATCAGGAGTGAGCCGTGTAAGGACAGAACTGAGAAAATTCCCCTGGGCACCAGCAACACTTGATGAGCCGATTTCCTCATGGTTACTACATAGTAACAGACAATTTCCCTGTATATCTCTCTGTAGCATACTTTTTATGCCAATAAAGCAACTGAGCAGATTGTCCAGTCTGCCAGCTGAAATAAAATCCTTATGTAAGCCTGTTAATTGTGGCTCCTGTGTATCGTAACAGAACAAATCAAATCCAAGGATCTCCTTTATAACAAGTTGAGGGTATTCTTCTTCGACTTGCCTGCGCAGAACATCGTGAAAGGAGAAGTCATCACCGACTGTCTGGCAAAGCAGAGGAAGTAAATGTTTTTGGCGTTTGATGCTGTATTCTTCATTTACTTTACGATTCAGATGGATGGCAAGATTCGGGATCGTTGCTACAGGGCGTTTGAAGTCAATGGTTTTTATACTGATGTTGCCATCTTGATCCGCAAGGGTGACACGGCCTCCAATTCCAAGATCTCTGTCAAACCAGGTGGCAAGAATTGGTCCACCGTAAACTTCCACACCGAGTTGTGTGTAGCTGTTGGACGTCTTTTCAGGTAGTGGCTTAATCTGAAGAGCTGGAGAATCTGTGTGAGCAGCAAGCATCTTCCAGCCTGTTATTTCTGTATTCTCAGCAGTTTTCCAGGTAAGAATAGTTCCGTTGTCACGTATACAAAAATAACCAGACCCGGGTTCCAACTGCCAGCTGTTTTTTTCGTGCAGCTGTGTGAAACCGGCCTCTATCAGAAGTCTGCTCAAGTATTCTACAGCGTGAAACGGAGTGGTGGCGAAACGTAGGAAATCAAAAAGTTCAATGTTAAATTGTTGAAAAGACATGGAATCCTATTTGTAAGTTTAGAGGGGATCAGGTAGCAAGGGCGGCTATAGTCTGGTAAGCAGAAGTCATTTGTCCGCGGCTGAAATCTGATGTCTCAGGTACAGGGGCGCTATCTTGCTGGCTGTCCTTATTCTGTGTATCTGATTTTTGTTCTGAGGCTGGTTTTGAGGAACTGGTTTCCTGAGCCTGTAATTCTTTTCTGGCCTGGGATTCTTTCGCACTTGCCTGTGCCGCAATGGAACGATCAGCAGAAGAAGGGTTCGCGGGGGCTAGTGCTGCACGGCGAACTGTCTGCATTTTCAAAATGGTAGCGGCAGGACTGTCTTCCTTTGACATATCAATTGAAACTTCGCCGCCTGTTGCATAGCGTTTCCCATTAGGACCGGTGGTAAATGAGTAAGAAGCTCCACTTGAGGCGTAGGCGCCTGCCGCTGAAATATGAGCTTGTTCATGGGTTCGCACTTCTGTGTCTCTTTGTTTTAATTCTGTCAGCTTTAGGAGTTCTTCGTCTGTAAGTGACTTTTGGTTTACTCCTTTTTCCTGGTTTGCGATCTCACTTGCCTGTTGTCTGGCGATTTCTTTACCGGCGGGGGAGAGAGAAAGTGAATCCTGATATGAATTGGAGTGCGATTCCTCAGATTCGTGAGCGTGAGCGGGCGTATTATCTGCCTTGCCGGCAGGATAAGAAGAGGAAGCCCTTTGAATCTGCGAATACATCAATGATGCATGTGAGTGAGTAGCTGTTTGCATAGTCAAACCTGTCCCGATAAATCTTCCTGACTATTAGTGTATGACAGTTTGGCATCAAAAGCAAATTTGTACCCCAAGAGTACTTCCTTCGGGCGCGTGACGAAGAAGATGAAGAGTTTTTACGACGCCATCAAATTTACTGGTACTCTTCCTTCAAATCGTAAAGAATATCGAGATATTCTTCAGCACCTTTCATTTGGGAGCCACCGGTTTCCATCTCAGAAATCAGCATATTGATGGCAGGTTTCAGTGCAATGCCATGCCTGTTGTTCTGTTGTTTGTTTGCAAGATCCACAAGGAGGATAGCATAGTAGGTTACCACCATACGCGATTCGGAATCACGCCTGAACAGATAGAGCCTGCCGCCCATGGTGTTAAGGAAGAAACAGGCATATTCATACAGCGCATCGTCATTGATATTTTTTGCATATTTGTTGTGGACACATTCCGGGGTACTGACCAGGAAATAGTAATCAGCCAGAATCTGCTCAAGAGAATCCTTTTCACTGTTAAGGATCCCTTTCAGCATCAGGATATTGTCTTTGCCGGAGATTCTGAAAAAATGTGCGGTATTACGGAGTATGGTATAAAGATCGTCAGACTCCCTTGTCACTTTCGGCGGATTATCGAGCAATTTTGCAATCAGCTTTTCAAAGTGGACTTCACTTCTCTCCTGTAGCTTGTAGGCTTGAATATATGCTTGTTTGTCAAGGTGGCTGTAAAAGGCATCGAGTTGTTTTGCAGGTTCTGAACAAACGGAAGTGATCTCTTTGGGCGGCAACTCTTCAGAAACGCCTTCGGTCTTTATGGCTTCCGGGACTGTTTCCTCTGTAACCTCAACATCTTGTACAATTTCTTCAGTAACTACCTTTTCTTCATCTGCAGGCACGGGTAACGCGATATCAATTTCGATAGCTTCTTCGAGGACATCAACCAGGGTTGCTTCCTGGTTATTTGTTACACGTTCCGGTGCTGGAGCGGGTTCGGTTTTTTCGGCAACAGGTTCCGGGAGAAATAGGGGGGGAGAAGAACTGGAATTCAAAAATGCATATATTCCACCAATGGAGCCAAGCAGAATAAGTAAAAGGATAGCGGGCAAAACATAGGAACGTTTACTGCTTGCTGGCTTTTTTTGTTCTTTTTTCTCTTCGGAAGGATCCATTTATACAATATATGTGATGAGATTAGCGATAATTGACGATCACAATATACAGCAGAGTATAGCGAAAGTCACGTTCAATAAGGCTGAATAGTGATTCATTAGTTTTGGGTCAAACAAAGTTTTCTGCTTGACTCACAACCCCTAAAGCACTATTGTTCCCAACAATTTCGTCGTTGTTAATTAAAGCCCAAAATTGGGCATATGTAGATACTTTTAATTGTACGGAGGAAACACCATGACAATTTACGTAACCGGTCACTCTAATCCAGATACCGATTCAGTAACCGCAGCTATTGGCCTTGCTGCTCTTTTAAATGCTCAGGGACAAGACGCAAAAGCTTGTATGCAGTCTTCTCTTGCTGACCTTAATCCAGAGTCCACTGTAGTTCTTGAAAGATTCGGTCTCACCGCTCCTGAAAAGATGATGGACTGTTCCGGCAAAACCGTAGCGCTTGTTGATTTCAGTGATATCGCTCAGGGACCTGCAGGTCTTGCTGATGCTGAAGTTGTAAGCGTTGTTGATCATCATAAGCTTGGTGATGTAACCACAAACCAGCCTATTCTTGTTCGTTGCGAGCCTGTTGGCTGTACCGGTACTGTTCTGAATAAAATGTATAAAGATGCTGGTGTTACAATTGCTAAAGATGTAGCTGGCGGAATGCTTGCAGCTATCCTTTCCGATACCGTAAACTTCAAATCTCCCACCTGTACCGATGATGACAAAGCTGCAGTTGCTGAGCTGAAAGTTACCGCTGGTGTTGATGATACCGATGCACTGTTCATGTCTATGCTTGAAGCTAAATCTTCAGTAGCTGGCGTTCCTGCAAAAGACCTCGTTTTCCGTGACTACAAAGATTTTGATATGAATGGAAACAAAGTAGGTTGTGGCCAGCTTGAGCTTGCCAACCTTGATCAGGTTGCTGAAATTCGTGAAGACCTTCTCAATGCCTGTAAAGAAGTTAAGGCTGACGGACGTCACACTGTTCTTCTTATGCTTACCGATGTTGTAAAAGAAGGAACTCAGCTTGTAGTTGTTTCAGACGATGTTGCCCTTGTAGAAGGTGCTTTCGGTGGAACACTTGATGCTGCTACCGAGTCTTTTTGGGTTGACGGCATGATGAGCCGTAAGAAGCAGACTGTTCCAAATATGCAGAAAGCTTTTGGCTGCTAATTTAGTTAGTCAGATATAA
>JAOZLM010000135.1 GCA_029934815.1 Desulfocapsa sp.
CTCATTATGGAAACGGATATGCAGGCCAAATTTTTGGTTCCCATGGCTCTGTCTGTGGCTGGTGGAGTTGTGTTTGCTACTGGTTTGACTCTTGTTCTGATTCCAAGCCTGCTGGTTATTGTAAATGATTTTAGACGGGTGGTTGTAAAGGGAATTAGTGGCAGATGGCCAAGCCGTGAAGAAGTGGAACCACGAGTATTAAAAGATGTGGGAGAAGAAATATGAAACGACCATTTATTGTTATCTGTGTGATACTGGCTGGCTTTAGTTTGGGAAGTTCGGGTACATCTAAAACGCTGGATGACGTGCAGGAACTTGATCTGCAAACAGCGCAGGAAATAGCCCTTGCTGATAATCCATCCCTTGCTGCAGCAGCCGAACGTGTAGAGCAGGCCAGACAACGAATAGAACAGGCACGGGCGCTGTATTGGCCGACCGTCGATGTCGGAGGATCTGCCGGTTATAATAAAATATCGCAAAATAGTGCTGATATTCTGGCCATGGCCAACAATGGCCAGAGTGTTGATCGCAGCAGCGAGAATTATAGACTTTCACTCGCCGCTTCCTGGCTCTTGTTTGATGGTTTTTCCAGAAAATTCTCCAACATGATAGCCGAATATGGAAAAGAGGAAAGCGAACAGGCCAGAAGGGACGCCCAGCGCCTGCTTTTGCAAAGTGTGGCTGAAAGTTATTATGGTGCACAGCTTGCGTTGTACAATAAGACCATTGCTGAGGCCAATTTTTCCTTTAACTCCAAACAGGCAGAAGATGCAAAGTTACGTATGGATGCAGGATCCGGTTCATTGTCTGCTGTACTCAATTTCCAGGTGCAGATGAATAATGCTTCCACCGAAAAACTGGTGGCGGAAAGAGACTACGACCTTGCCCTTTTTGGTCTGGCTCTGCTCCTTGGGAGGGAGTCGGGGGAAATGCCGGAAGGACTTCAACTTTCCAAAGTTGAAATGGTGGAAGAGGATGGATTTTTTGAGATTGTGCAGGAAGAATTGCTGAAAGAAGCCAACAGCAATCGGCCTGATCTCCTTGGCCGGGAGCTTAGTTTTCAACGTGCAGAATCAACAATTGGAGCCAAAGAGGCCGCCTATTATCCGGTACTTGCCGTTAATGGTGGAGTTGATGGCACTCGTCAGGATGATTTTTCGTTTGAAAATAATGATTTTGGATCATCAGTTGCTGTTAATTTGAGTTACAATCTTTTCCGAGGGAAAGGGGACGCTGCAAGAATTGCCGAAGCAAAGGCTGCAAAACGTGAAGCTGCAAGAAGTCTTGAACAGCAGAAAAACAGAGTGCAAAGTGAGGTGCGGCAGGCAATCACCAGATTGCAACAGGCAAGAGCACAGCTTGTGCTGCAACGTGCATCTGTAAAACTGGTGTCACAGACAAGAGATCTTGTGGAAGAAGGCTATAAGGCCGGGCAGGAATCCCTTGCCCGCTTTAACGAAGTACAGCGGGATCTTGTTCGTACACAGTCCAGGTTAGCTCTTTCTCTGGTTGGCTTGTATACCAATCGCCAACGTCTGAAAACTGCAACAGGTGAATCGCTCTTACCTTTTCTTCAGGAGTAAACAGGCTGACTCTTTATAATGTTAATTTGTTTTGACAATAATAGCTAAAAACAGCTATATTGTTAATTATGAATAACAATGAATTATCTTCGTCATCGTTGCTAACAGAACTGGGTAATCGTTTAAAGCAGGCTCGCCTTGCCCGAAACGAAAGTCAGGAACTGTTTTCATCCCGCCTCGGCATTAGCCGACAATCGTTTGCAAAAATGGAAAAAGGTGATCCTGCCATAGCGATTGGTCATTGGTTAAACGCCAGTCAATTGCTGGGAAAGCTACTTTCCTGGAAGTCTGTCTTGCAAAGCGAAAAAAACCTATTTGATCAATTTGAGCAATCTCAATCCGGCCGTCAGCGAGCAGGGAAAAAGCGAAAATGATCAAACTCAACGTCTGGTTCACCTCTTTTTCCGGAAAACGAATACAAGCCGGAGAGCTGATTGTTTCCGAACCTGATTCCCAAGGCAGGTTACAGGGGCAGTTCCGGTATCATCCTGAGTATCTGTCCTCTTCTTTCGCCATTCCCCTGGATCCTCTCCAGTTAGCTTTGTCTTCAAGCGTATTTGATGCAAACAGGCCGAAATCCGGCGTGCATAGTGTTTTTGAAGATAGTCTGCCCGACGACTGGGGCCGAAAAATAATGGTTCGCAGATATATGTTGGAGCGAAATGAACAGCGAGTGCCATATTTTTTAAGACTCCTCGGAGGGAACGGGCTTGGAGCGCTTAGTTACGAAGATGGCAACACAACGTTACCAGCCAATGAAAGCATCGATCAATGTCACCTTGTCACTTTGCAGGAGCTTGCACAGCAATTTGAAGAAAATCCGGTAACAGTGGAGAAGGAAATAGCACTGTTGTTTCAGGCAGGAAGTTCACCGGGAGGCGCAAGACCTAAAGCCCTTGTCAAAGATAATAACCGGGAATATCTGGCCAAATTTCCTTCCATCCGGGATCAGTTTGCGGTTGTAGCACTTGAAGCGGCTGCCATGGAGATTGCACAACTGGCAGGCCTTAACGTTGCAGAAACAAAACGTGTCCCCTGCGGCCAGAAAGATGCGTTACTGGTTAAACGTTTTGATATAAATGAGAGCGGCGGGCGAAATCATGTTATCAGCATGCAAACCTTACTGAACGCTGAAGGCTATTATAATGCCGGCTATCGGGATATGGCTCAGGTGTTGCGCCAGGTGTCTGACAAACCGCAGGAAGATATATTGCAGCTTTACAAGCAACTCGTTTTAAATGTTCTTCTCGGCAACACAGATGATCACTTGAAGAATTTTTGCATGATGTATAATGGAAAGGAATGGCGACTGACTCCAGCCTTCGATATTGTGCCGAATATTGGTCTAAACCAGGAACATGTCCTGCATATCAATAACTCGTATCAGCCGCCGGATCGTGCAACTCTTATACAAGAAGCCGGATTCTTTCTGCTAAAAGGAAAAGGTCTGATTGAAGAAAGTATAGAAAGTGTACTGCATGGCGCTTTGCAGTGGAGGCAGGTGTTTCACAAACACGGTGTCCCGGAAAATGATATTGCGGTGCTCGGAAAGGATATTGAGCAACGTATAAAACGAATAGTATCTCCTTGAGAATTAGCCCGTATTTGATACATTATACGCTATGCAGAGAAAAATTTTTGCCGTAGGCGACAGCCACTCGCGACGCTGTTTTGAAAACCATCCACAAATCGCTGACTCCAGAGTGCTTGCAGGACACAATAAACTGGATGGGAAAACGGCTTTTAATATTGAACGGCACGAAAAGAAACTTATGCGGATCCTCACTCCGCTACAGGATAAAGAGCTGATTTTTTGTTTTGGCGAAGTGGATGTACGCTTGCATATCAAGTACAAACACGAGCAGTTGGGAGTAGCCGTTGAAGAGTTGATCGCTGGCACTGCAAAAAAATATATTTCGTATGTGGCAAGGTTGCGAAAGCAAGGCTACCGGATACATGTCTTCAATGTAGTACCAACCGGTGATTTCCTGGGAGACGATGCGGAGAAGTGGAAAAAAGGATTGCAGTATCCCTTTACTGCCACTTACAAAGAACGAAAGCACTATACAGAACTTTTGAATGCAGCTTATGCAGCAAACTGTGAAGAGTTGCAGGTTCCGTTCATCGATATTTATCAAAATCTGGTGGATGAAACGGGCAAACGTAAAAAAGAGTTAGTATTTGATTTCGCCCACCTGGATAATTCTTGTGCTGATTTTGTAATGGATTCCTATTTTAAAGGATAATTTTGGAGAAAATAAATGGCTAAAATTGCGTTAATAACAGGAGCAACCTCAGGTTTTGGAAAGGCTTGTGCAGAATTATTTGCCGAAAACGGATGGAATCTTGTGCTGTGCGGCAGGCGGCAGGAACGTTTGCAGGAGCTTAAAAAGCAACTGGCAAAGGTTGCGGTCCACACAGTGGTCTGTGATGTGCGAAGCAGAAACGACGTAAAGCAAATGATAGCCGATTTACCGGATTCCCATGCACAAATAGATCTGCTGCTGAATAATGCCGGACTGGCACTTGGTTTGTCCCCAGCGCATGACGCAGATCTGGATGATTGGGAAACAATGGTTGATACCAATATCAAAGGTCTTATGTATATGACCAGAGCTGTTTTACCGGCCATGGTGAAGCGTGGTCAGGGACATATAATTAATATGGGATCGGTGGCAGGTTCGTGGCCATATCCCGGAGCGAATGCCTATGGTGCTACCAAGGCTTTTGTTGAGCAGTTTTCCAATAATTTGCGTGCAGATGTGCACGGTAGTGGTGTACGGGTTTCAAATATTGAACCGGGACTGGCAGAATCGGAATTCTCCGTGGTGCGATTTCAGGGAGATCAGAAAAAAGCGGATGCCGTTTACGAGGGCACAACGCCACTCACCCCGACAGATATCGCAGAAACAGTATACTGGATTGCAACGCAACCAGCTCATGTCAATATAAACAGAGTAGAAATTATGCCGGTATGCCAGACCTGGGGACCTTTTGCTATTCACCGTGATAGCTAAAAAACAAGAAAGCATTGAAGAACTGCATTACAATTGCTAAATTATCCACAGAATAGATAATCCTGAGTCAAAAAAAGTTGGAGAGAGAGTCCGATGAATAAGAAAATTATGTTTAGTTTTATACTGTTGCTGGTTTTACCCGTAAGTGTAATGGCAGGAAATAAAAGTCCATGGGAAATGAAACTGCCATTTAAGCACGCAACAATTAACTATACAATCAGTGGTGTTGAGAGCGGAACTGAGGTCACATACATTCGTGATTCAGGGCAGGAAGTGGCCAGTTATCATACTACCAAAACAAGTATGATGGGCATGAGCATCGTCAACGAAACCGTAGATATTACGACCCCTGACTGGGAATATAATTTTGATATTACTAATCACAGCGGCAACAAAAGTGTAAATCCTGAAAAATATATGATTGAGGAATACAACAAACTTTCTAAAGCCGAGAAAAAACAAGTTCATAAAAATGTTGAACAGATGGGCTCCTCAGTTGCGGAAGGGCTTGGTGGTAAAGTACAGCAAAATGCTGAAAAAATACTGGGTTATAGCTGTGATCGGGCCGATATGATGGGAACAGTTGCATATTCGATTCACGGCACGGATATTCCGCTTCGTGTGGAAAGCAATATGATGGGTATGAACATGAAGATTGTGGCAACTTCCGTGAAAGAGGGAAAGGTTGCGGATAAATACTTTCAGCTGCCTGCCGGTATCGAACCTTACGTTGATCCTCAATCTGATGCTATTGCACGGAGTCTTGCAAAAGAAACAATTACTATGCTAAAAGATCCTGAAGGAGCCAAAAAATTACGAACTGAGGCGATGCAGGAGCGAATGGAAGCAGAAGAGCAAATGACTCCTGAACAACAGCAGCAGATGGAGCAGGCTATGCAAATGATGCAGGGGCTGTTTGGCGGTCCAAAACAACAATAGAGGATTCCGGTTATGAAAAATTGCATACTTATTTTACTCTTGTTATTTATGTGTACGGCTTGTTCTACTGTCAGTGTTGATACCGATTTTAACCCGGGGTATGACTTTACTCAGCTTAAAACCTATAGCTGGGTAACGAATGGCACAGCCCCTTCCAGTGACACCAGAATCAATAATGATTTAATTATCGACAGGGTTCGCAGTGCGGTGGAGTCAAATCTTGCTGCACGAGGATTTGTTAAAGTAAGCGGTCAGGCGACAGATTTTCAGGTAAGCTGGCATGGTGCCATAGAGAAAAAACTACAGGTAGATACGATTGACCATTTTTACAGCCCATACGGCTACGGCTCTCTCTATCGTGATCCATTTTTGGTTGGTGGCAGTACCATGCGTACTAGTACAGCACGAGAGTACGAAGTAGGGTCAATAATCATCGATATCCTTGATCCGATAAAACACAAACTGATCTGGCGGGGAAGCGGCAGTAAGATGCTAAGTCGTGAATCAAATTCAGAAGAAACCACTAAAAGAATAGACGAAGCAGTTACTGCAATTTTAAAAGACTTTCCGCCTGTAAAAAAATATTGACAGCCCCGTTCCGGTCGGATATATTCGTGCGCCTACAGGTTGTTGCTGTCGGTGCTGATGATTTCGGTACATATACCTTGTAGTTTGTTTAATCCTCGATAGCTCAGTTGGTAGAGCAGGTGGCTGTTAACCACCTTGTCGCAAGT
>JAOZLM010000136.1 GCA_029934815.1 Desulfocapsa sp.
AAAAGCATCCCCGTTGAGAAAATCCTTGATTTCAGCGCAAACATCAACCCGTTTGGCCCGCCTGAATGGCTGCGTCCTAGCATAAGCGCTGCTGTTGATAGCCTTCTACACTACCCTGATCCATACGCCAGTGAACTTACAAAGGTTATTGCAATGAAATATGACCTTCCTGAGGAATCAGTCATTGTTGCTAATGGATCCACAGAGTTGTTGTATCAGTTACCCCGAGTTCTTGACTGTAATCGTGTCGTTATTCCGGTTCCCTGTTATATCGATTATATCAAGGTCATGGAGTTGGCAGGGATTCCGGTAAAACTTGTCAAACTCTCAGAAGAAGATAATTTTGTACCGGATTTGCAGCAAATAGATGCAATATTACAACCGGGTGATCTTCTTGTTATGGGAAGCCCAAACAATCCCACAGGAGTTTTGCTGAACACCGAAAGTATCAAAACTCTGGCCGTTAATAACCCGGGAGTTACTTTTCTAATTGATGAGGCATTTCTCGATTTTGTTGATACTGAGAGAAGTATTGCCGGACAATTAGACAACTGTATTACACTCCACTCATTAACAAAATTTTATGCGATCCCTGGCTTACGCCTTGGCTACGGAGTTTTTCCTGTAGAAATAGCCAGAAAACTCAAGAGCTTGCTTCCACCATGGACGGTAAACAGCATTGCTCAGAGTGTAGGGTTGAAATGTGTAAAAGATTTTGAATATCAGCAGGCCTCAAGAGCATATTTTAAAACCTGCCAACAAACCTTTCTCGAAGCACTTTCAAATTTTAAAGACCTCACTGTTCTTCCATCTGCTGCGAATTATTTTTTAGTAAGACTCTCAGGGAGTGTTTCAGTCGAGACACTTGCAAATAAATTATATGAAAAAAACATTCTGATTCGTAACTGTTGTAATTATCAGAACCTTGGCGACAACTATTTTCGTATTGCAGTTCGAAATGAAAAGGATAATGCAGTTTTTATCGCCGCCCTTGCAGGAATACTAAAAGCATCAGCAAAAATACATCAGGCCACTAAAACTCCGGCTATTATGTTTCAGGGAACTTCCTCCAATGCCGGAAAATCTATCCTGACCGCAGCACTCTGTCGGATTTTGCTTCAGGACGGAGTACATGTAGCACCGTTTAAAGCGCAGAATATGTCCCTAAACTCCTACGTTACCCATGACGGCTTGGAGATGGGACGAGCGCAGGTCGTACAGGCACAGGCAGCACGTCTTGACCCGGATGTTCGTATGAATCCAATCTTGCTAAAACCCAACTCAGACACTGGCAGTCAGGTTATTGTACGTGGAAAGCCAGTCGGGAATATGGGTGTTTTTGAATATGTAAAGTATAAAAAAACAGCAATGGATGATGCCTGTAGCTGTTACGACGATCTTGCATCTGATTTTGATGCAATAATTCTCGAAGGTGCAGGATCTCCTGGTGAAGTAAATCTAAAGCGCCACGATATTGTTAATATGCGTATGGCACGTTACGCAGAGTCTCCTGTTATCTTGGTGGGGGACATTGATCGAGGTGGAGTATATGCCTCTTTTGTCGGCACAATGGAAGTACTCAACCAGTGGGAACGATCACTTATTGCAGGATTTTTGGTGAACAGGTTTCGTGGAAATGACAAATTATTAAAAGATGCCCACGATTACGTCAAGATGCATACCGGTAAGGATGTACTTGGAGTAATTCCTTACCTTGCAAATCATGGAATTCCTGAAGAGGATTCCGTCTCTTTTAAAGAGGGAATATTTGAAGGGGAACTACCGAATCAGGATCATATTGAAATTGTAGTTATCAGCTTGCCTCATATCTCTAATTTCACAGATATAGAACCATTTATTGCTGAACCGGATGTATATTTGCGAATTGTTGAAGATCCTGCTGAGATAGGCAACCCTGATGTTATTATCCTCCCGGGATCAAAGAACGTAATTGGTGACTTACAGGCTATTGATAAAGCTGGAATCGCAGAGATTGTAAAACAAAAAGCTAACGAGGGAGTTGAAGTTGTAGGTATCTGTGGTGGTTACCAAATGCTTGGAAAAAACATTCTCGACCCCCATAATATCGAGTCAAACCTAGGTGAAATTTGCGGATTATCACTGCTTGCAATGGATACAGAACTTGCAAAAGATAAAACATTAATCCGAAGAAGTGGTACCCACAAACAAACAAAGAAGGCTGTTTACGGATATGAAATCCACCATGGACAGACCAGAAGTAATGAAACACCACTCTTTGTGTACGATGACGATAGTTCCTGCGGGATTGCATCATTAGATAAAAATATATGGGGTTGTTATCTGCATGGATTGTTTGACTCTGACAGCTATCGTAGAGATTTTATAAATACGATCAGACTCCGAAAAGGATTGTCTGTTTATCGGGGAACCCCAATTCTTTATGATCTTGAACCTGCCTTTGATCGACTAGCAGATACAGTCCGGGCCGGACTCGATATGGATCAAGTGTATAAGCTTCTGGATTTGTAGAAATGTGGATTTTTGAGCTACAATTATTGATTGCACTGGGACTTGATCTTTTAGTCGGTGATCCTCGCTGGTTTCCTCATCCGGTTAGAATTATAGGGTTCTTTTGTAATACTTTTGAATCGCTTTTCAGAATGGTTTTTTCTGCTGGTTTAGCAGGCCTGTTAACTGTTATCTCAGTTATTCTGATAAGTATAAGCGGCACCGCATTTATACTTGCAGTCTTACATCAGATTGCACCACTCCTTGCACAAATTTTTGCTGTTTTTCTTCTCTATACTTCTGTTGCCATTCGAGATCTTCTGAAGCATTCAAAAGACGTGTACAAGCAGTTACCAGCCGGTAACGCATCAAGTCTCCAACCAGCCAGGAAAGCTGTGGCTATGATAGTCGGACGTGACACTACGACCCTCGATAAAAAAGGGATCATCAGAGCAACAATAGAAACAGTTGCAGAAAACATGGTTGACGGCATTACAGCTCCACTGTTCTATGCCATTGTATTCACCTTGTTCTCCCCTTTGACAGCAATCAGTCCCATATATCTTGCAGTTTTAGGAGCCATTGGCTACAAAGCTGTAAACACTATGGACTCAATGATTGCATACAAAAACGAACGGTATCTGATTTTTGGGAAATGGGCTGCCTGGCTGGATGATTGTATCAATTTCCTCCCTGCAAGAATTAGCGGTCTGCTTTTGATTCCTGCTGCTGCTCTTTGCGGAAACGACTGGAGATCAGCTTTTGAATTATTTAAAAAAGATCGATTAGCTCATGCCAGCCCAAATGCCGCACATACTGAAGCTGCAGTTGCCGGTGCATTGGGTATCGAACTCGGTGGTGTTTCGACCTATTTTGGAAAAACTGTTATAAAACCGGTTATGGGCATAGAGAAAAAAACAATTAATGCTGAAGATATCCTGCAAAGCAATAAACTTATTCTAGTTGGATCCTTTCTTTTTATTGTATCCATAACACTACTACGACACCTGATTTTACTATTCATCCAATGACCAGACGATCCGCGTTTCTCATAGCCGGAACCAGCAGTGGATCCGGAAAAACTACCATTACACTGGGCATTCTCGCTGCCATTAAAGCAAGAGGTTTACATGTGCACCCTTTCAAGTGTGGGCCTGATTTTATTGATCCCACATTACATCGTATGGTAACAGGTACAGTTTCTGCTAATCTTGATTTACGAATGTGTGGTGAACAGTTTTGTAAAGAGCGGTATGTGCAAAACAATTCACAACGTGATGTCGCTGTTGTCGAAGGAGTTATGGGGCTTTTCGATGGGGGAGAGGCGAGCTCCGCATCCCTTGCAAAAGCATTAAAACTTCCTGTTATTTTAGTTGTTGATGCAAGTTCCGCTGCTGAAAGTGTTGCGGCAATTGTTAAAGGGTTTGAAACTTTTGCAGATGATGTCCATGTTGCCGGTGTAATCTTTAATAAGGTCGGATCTGCACGCCATAAAGAACTAATAGAAAGGGGCATGGTCGGAAATTGCCAAAGTAAGATAATAGGTTTTTTCCCAAGAGATAAGCAATTTACCATCCCGGACAGACATCTGGGATTGCATATGGGAGATGAAAACCCTCTTGATGCTTCCAGCATAAACGAACTTGTTCAAAGTATAGAAGAACATCTCAACCTTGATTCACTTCTTGACATTACGAAAGTTAATGAACAAATTATTGTAACTGACTCGCCCAAAAAGCCAAACACTGTAACCGGGAAAGTCAGACTGGCAGTAGCGAGAGACCGTGCATTCTGCTTTTACTATCCGGATAACCTGAAAATGCTTGAAGATGCAGGAGCAGAACTTGTGTTTTTCAGTCCGTTACATGACAAAAGACTCCCGACCCACTGTGACGGAGTGTATTTAGGCGGCGGATATCCTGAGCTTTTTGCAAAGACACTCAGTGAAAACAGCAGTATGCTAAAATCAGTCGCTGCATTTGCTGAGGCAGGTGGAATTGTATACGGAGAATGCGGTGGGTTTATGTATCTTTGTGATGGTATCATAGACCTTGAAGGAGAGACCTTTCCCATGACAAGAGTCTTTCCTTTTCAGGTTCGGATGAAACCACGATTGTCACGATTGGGATACAGGAAAGCAAAATTACTTACTAATAGTTTTCTGGGGAATGCAGGGAGTTATTTACATGGACATGAATTTCATTATTCTGAATTGTATGAAATTCCTTCGGAAACCGAAACTCTCTATGAACTCGCTGACTCAAGAAGAGAAGGGTATACTTTCAAAAATGTGATTGGAGGCTACCTGCACCTGCATTTTGCGCAAAGCCAAGAAAATATTAAAGCATTTATAGGGTATCTTGAGGAGTCCAGCGTTAGAACCGATTGAAAAATGGTAATAGTCAAAGTCTTCTTGGCACAATAAAAATCAGTTATGGCCGGTTCAGCATATTGAGAACGGATTTTGGGGTTGTTTTCTTCCGCTTTTTACCGCAAATTTCTTGATTTTCAAACATTTTCGTATTTAATTTTTATCATGCGAGGTTCTCGCAAAGACTGATAAAAATTAAACCCGACAATGTTGAGAAAATACTACGAAACTTGCAGATGACGCTCCAGAAAGCAACCCAAAAAACCTATTGCAAATGCTTAGCTGGGCAATACTTATAAACTCGTAAAAATCTAAATTTGAATACTAATGCATAGAATTACAAAAATAGCCCCAGCTGATATTGAAGGGGAAAGTTTCCGTATGATTGAGGATGAGTTCCTTGAACAGACCGGTCAAACAATTGAATCGTATGATCCGGCACAATTTGCAGTATTACGACGTGCCATTCATGCAACCGGTGATTTCTCTTTTTCCCGTAATATCCGATTTTCAGCAGGCAGTATTGAAGCAGGTATTGCAGCAATCAGAGCAGGAAAAAACATCCTGACAGATGTTAATATGGCCGCAGCTGGAATAAGCAAGAATATCCTCCACCCGTTTGGTGGAAAAGTTATTTGTAAAGTTGCAGAAGAAAATATTGCGCAACTTGCCAAAGAACGCCAGAAAACCAGATCCCAGACGGCAATCGAAGAAGGGTTGTTGGAAAATGTTGGTATTGTCGCAATTGGCAATGCTCCGACAGCACTACTCTCTGTTATGGAGCTGATTAAAGCAGGAACCGCTAAACCTGATCTGATTGTCGGTGTCCCGGTCGGTTTTGTTAATGCGCCGGAATCAAAGGAAATATTGTCTGAGCAAAATTATCCATTTATTACCTGTCTTGGAAGAAAAGGCGGAACAACTGTTTCCGTGGCTATTGTTAATGCACTGTTAAGACTCAGTTAGAGTGATTTCTATGAACAGAACTAATCATATTGTTTGCAGTTTACTGTTATGTGGTAGTTTCTATGCAACGCCTGCCATTTCTATAGAAACTGCCTCTAACTGTCTGTCATGCGAAGCAATTCAGCATGCTGCAAATCTTGCAGAAATTGAAAGGTATTTACAACAAGGCAACCCCCAAACCGTAGCTCAACTCGATAAGGAAGCACAAGAATGGTTCAGCACCTTCCAGGAAGGCGGTATGTTCTTTGACGGTTGGAAAGAGATAAGTGACAGGGTCATTAGCAATGTCCCCGAAGATGAAAAGGTTCAAACAAAATTACAGATGCTGGCTCTTGGAGTACGCATGGGCTGCGAGTGGAGTAAAGAAAATGATATCCGTAAAATATCAACGAAAATGCTGAAAAACTGGGGCAAAGAAATACG
>JAOZLM010000137.1 GCA_029934815.1 Desulfocapsa sp.
TCATAGGCATTTCTAAACATCTGCATCCACGGAGTCACTTTCAGATCCTTCATCTCCTCCGGCAAATAATGCGCCTGCCAGGGAAGAAATACACGTTCCGGATGCGGCATCATAGCCAGATGGCGGCCATCTGCTGAACAGAGTCCTGCCAGGCCATCCGGTGAACCATTAGGATTAAAGGGATACGATTCGGTGGCCTCTCCTGTATCGTCCACATAACAAAGAGGTGCCAGATTTCCGGCTACTATTTTTTCTTTTACTGCTGCATCTGGAAAATTCAATAAGCCTTCACCATGATCCACATGGATACCAAAGACCAGATCTTCCATACCTTTTAACATCAGCGATGGACTTTTACCTACCTTTACAGTGCTCCAGCGGGATTCAAAACGACCCGATTTATTATGAATAAAACGGGGCTGTTTTTCAGCCGCCATATCCTGCCAGGGTACCCAGCCCAAAAGACCAAAGAGCTGACAACCATTACATATACCGAGACTGAATGTATCCGGTCTGTCATAAAACTCACGGAACATCTTTTTCAGGGTATCGTTAAAAGCGATTGTTGCTGCCCAGCCTTTGGCAGATTCGGGAACATCGGCGTAAGAGAAACCACCAACAGCAGCAAGCCCTCTAAAATCGTCAAGATTCACTCGTCCTGCCAAAAGATCACTCATGGCAATATCCCAGGGCTCAAAACCTGCCTGATAGAAGGCTGAACTCATTTCACGATCGGAATTTGAACCTTCATCCCGTAAGATTGCGACTTTTGGTTTGTCAGTTTTTGCAAGTAACTCAGCAGGAGCCGGTTCCGGTGTAAAACTGAGATTATAAGCAGGGCCTTGTCGATCATAACTGTTTTTCTTTTCAGCGTCGGCGCACTCTGTATTTATTTGCAGACGTTCAAGCTGATAACTGGTCTCTTCCCACCACTCACGGAGCAGTCGCATATCTTCATCAAGTACAGACTCGTCATTTACACGAATTTTTATCTGTTTTTCTGTTGTACTCTGGCCAAGATTTACAGCGGGGATGTCATATTCTTTCAACAGTGCTGTAAATGATGCCACCTTGTCATCGGCACATTCCACAACCAGTCCTAATTCCTCAGAAAAGAGTGCTTCCAATGTAGAATCTGTTGATTCCACATGCAGATCCAGCCCACAGTTTCCGGCAAATGCCATCTCAAGAAGAGTTGTAATCAAACCACCATCACTACGATCATGTCCAGACAGCAACAAACCCTGAGCCATTGCTTCCTGAATAGCCAGAAATCCCTGTTTAACCTTTTCAGGATTATCCATATCCGGGCAATCATTACCCAGCTCTGAACGTGTCTGAGCAAGAGCCGATCCGCCAAGGCGATTATTGTTATCGCTAAGATCAATAAAAAGAAGGGAGGATGTACCGGCAGATTTCAAATCCGGAGTAAGAACCTTTGTGATATCTGTCATGGCCGCATAAACGGAAATTACCAGCTCACGGGGCGATTTAACGGTCTCATCACCCACCATGGTAGCCATGGAAAGAGAATCTTTTCCGCCATCCACTGCCATTCCAACCGCAACCATAGCATCACACATGCCTTTTGCCGCATCGTACATAGCCGCTCCCTCACCGGGGAGTTTTGGCGCCCACATCCAGTTCGCAGAACATTTCACCTGTTCGAGATCATCAATCTTTGCCCACACAAGGTTTGTCAGCGATTCGCCAACGGCCATTCTGGCACCTTTTGCCGGATCAACCAGCATTTTAATGGGTTGCTCGCCAATAGCTGTAGCACCACCGGTGAGGCCAAAATGCGATTGCGCAACAACCGCCACATCACTTACGGTGAGTTGCAAAGGCCCGCAGCATTGCTGTTGAGCAATAAGCCCGGTTACCGCACGATCTACCTTATTGGTCAAGAAACGTTTGGAGCCTACAGATACCAGACGAAGCACATCATGGAGCGCATCACGCACGCCCAAATCATCGGGCAAAGTTAATGCTGCCAGCTCTTGTGTATTTCTGGAATCTTCAAAAGTCTTCTGCGGGATATCACCAAGTAATTCAGAAAGATCAATATCAACAGGGGTAGAACCATCCTGCGAATCACGAACCACAAACTGTAAATCGCCGGTCACTTCACCAAGGACCTCACAACCCACCTTTTCACGGTCACATATCGCCTGAAACTCATCAATATTTTCAGGGCTGATCAGAAATCCGTTTCGTTCCTGATATTCGGCCACATATATTTCCAAAACAGACATGGTGGGATCACCCACCCGCATCTTACGAATCTCAATATAGCCGCCGGAATGTTCCACCAGCTCTTTTAAAACGTTGGCAGGCCCGCCAGCGCCCTGATCGTGAATCACATCGATAATGGTTTTATCACCCATCTCGTTGCATGCACGGATCACACGGTTCATCTTCTGTTCCATTTCAGCATCGCCACGCTGCACCGCGTTAAAATCAAGCTCTTCAGCGTTTTCGCCCTGTAACATGGAGGATGCTGCACCACCACCAAAACCAACACGATACGCAGGGCCGCCAACCTGAACGATCTTCATGCCTTTTGCTTCTTTGTCTTTATCGGTGTGACGGTCATCAATCTGGCCAATACCACCAGTGAACATAATGGGTTTTAAAAATCCCCAGCGCTCACCCGTTGAAAGGCGCAGATCAAAGGAACGGGTAAAACCCTGAATCATGGGTTCGCCAAACTTATTTCCATAATCAGATGCGCCGTTGCTGGCCTCGATCTCAATATCAAGGGCTGAGGCAAGATTATCCGGACACTGGTAGGAATTTTCCCAGGGAAGTGTGTATCCGGGAATATGCAGATTGGCCACGCAATAGCCTGTGGTTCCGGCGATTACAAAACCACCCTTTCCTGTTCCCTGAACGTCACGGATACGGCCACCTGCTCCTGTTTCAGCTCCGGGAAATGGTGCAACACCAGTGGGAAAATTATGCGTTTCTGCGGTGAGCAACATGTGATAGGTCGCATCCTGCTCCTGCAAAGGACCGGGCTTTCCGGGTTGAACCGGCATAATGGTATGCACCCCATGCCCCGCCACAACACTGGAGTTATCCTTAAATGCCACCAGACTGCCCTTGGGATTTTTCTTGAGTGTGTCTTTCACCATTTCAAAGAGCGTTGCGGCCTGCAACTCCCCGTCAATCACCTGCGCACCGCCAAAAAAACCGTGTCGGGAATGCTCTGAGTTGGCATTATTCAGATCCATAATCTCAACGATTGTTGGATTACGATTATTTTTTTCCACAAAGTACTGATGATAAAAATTCCGATCCCGCTCATCCATTGAGATACCGGGAATAGCAAGGAGCGCATCAGGCCCTCCCGCCATCATATCCACGTCATATACCGCTTCGGGTTTGATTCCTGTTTCAAAAGTGGACAGGGCTTCAGGATAAGGGCATTCGGTCATACGATCGTGATTATCCCGAATAAAATCATCCAGACTTATGGTATCCTCCACAAGATATCGGTGAGAACGCTCCACACGAGAAACGGTATCAAGGCCGGTGGCATGACAGATAGAAACCATATTAGAAGACCAGGCTGTGGCAAAATTGAGCCGCGGCCCCATTTCCACCACCCGTTCACCGCTTAGTGCGGAAGTAGTGGTCACAGAATCTGCCAGAAAACCATCGGCCAGAATCAACTGCAAACGCTGCTGTTCTTCTTCTGTTAACGCTTTGCCGGATTCGATATTAAAACAGTATTCCTGATTAGCGCTGGTTCTACGGTAAAGCTGACTGACGATGGATGACATGATTTTTCCTGAAAGATATGATTATGCAGTTGTAATATGGATTTTAACCAGGCTATTTTATACCAGATAGCAGGCTTCATTAAAAGTTTCTTGAAAAGAAAGCAAAAAAAGAACAAAATACCCCATACACAGATATTGAACCCCCTGCATTTTCAGGATAATAGAAAAACATGAAACTACTCAACTCAGATGCACTGCTCGACATTCTCCTTAAAAAGAGACTAATCACTCCCAAACAAAAGCAGTTTATCACCCTTGAAAAGGGTAAACAACGGCAGAAACTCCTGAAAAAATTTAGCTCGGAACGGGAGTTTGACAAAAACTTTCCAGATCTTGTGGATATTATTGTCTCCTTCAAACTTAATGCCGGCGGAAAAAAAGGCATACTTCTGGATGAAGATTCTGTTATCAGGGCGGTAAGTCAATCCTGCGGTTTACCCTTTAAAAAACTGGACCCTTTGAAACTGGATATCGAAACGGTAACCAAAACCATCCCCAGAAACTTTGCGTTAAGACACATGCTGCTGCCCTTTAACTTTCAGAATGGAATCCTGGAAGTTGCAATGTACCATCCTGATAATAAGACCGTTTTAAAAGATATTGAACAGGCTAATCAGGTAAAGATCAAACCTTACCTCACTCCCAAGTCTGATATCAAAAAAATTCTGGCCGATTTTTTTGGTTTCCAACACTCTATCAGTGCCGCTGAAAGCCAGTTTGGTGCTCCGGGAGTTGGCGGCAGTGTTGATATCGGAAACCTGGAACAGTTTGTGAAGATATCCTCCTCAAGGGAGATCTCATCATCAGATCAGCATATAAAATCGGCAGTAAACCATCTTTTCAATTACGCCCTTGATCAAACCGCCAGTGATATCCACGTGGAACCCAAGCGTGATAACTGCATGGTTCGTTTTAGGATTGATGGTGCACTGCACACCATCTACAACCTGCCAAAGGCTGTGCATTCGGCAATTGTTGCCCGAATTAAATCTCTGGCACGACTTGATATCGCTGAAAAAAGAAGACCGCAGGATGGCCGTATAAAATTATCGCTGCAAGGTGGTAAAGAAGCGGAAGTTCGTGTTTCTACGGTTCCGGTGGCCTTCGGAGAAAAGGTGGTGATGCGCCTCCTTGATCCGGATGTGATTTTTCAGGATTTGGACAGGCTTGGTTTTTCCAAACGGGATCGTGTTGTGTATGATTCTTTTATCCATTCACCACACGGTATTGTGCTGGTGACCGGCCCCACTGGATCGGGTAAATCAACAACCCTCTATTCCACTCTGGAAAAGATCGCCACACCTGAAAAAAACCTGATAACTATTGAAGATCCTGTAGAAATGGTGCATGAGGCCTTTAACCAGATTTCCGTACAACCACTGATCGATGTCACTTTTTCCACCATCCTTCGTAATATTCTGCGTCAGGATCCGGATGTGATTATGATTGGTGAGATTCGGGATCTTGATACCGCCTCCCATGCCGTACAAGCCGCTATGACCGGGCATCTGGTTTTCTCAACCCTGCATACAAACGATGCGGTCTCGTCTATTGTACGATTGCGGGATCTTGGTCTTGAACCCTTTCTTATTTCATCCACACTGCTTGGCGCTCTTGCGCAACGTCTGGTGCGCACCATTTGCCCGGATTGCATTGAATCCTTTACAATAGAGGGACATGAGCTTCTGAATCTTGGTTTTCCGGCGGCTGACAACGAAACCTACACGCTTAAGCGAGGAAAAGGGTGCAGGAAATGCAGAGGCACCGGATACAAAGGACGTTGCGGAATATTTGAAATCTTCCCCCTGTCGGAGCAGATGAAAAAAATGATCAGTGCCGGAGAGAGTGCGGACGAAATCCGACAGCTTGCAATCCGTGAAGGAATGACTACCTTACGGGAAGACGCCTGGGAAAAGGTCAAGGCGGGAATAACCACTCATGAAGAAGCAATGCGGGTAACCGCTGAATAGATATGGCAAAACAAGCTACTGACAATGCAGTAAAAATTGTCTGTAAAAATAAAAAGGCCTTCCACGACTATCAAATCGAAACAAGATATGAAGCTGGAATGGTGCTGCGAGGGCCCGAAGTAAAATCACTGCGTGCTGGCAAGGCAAACCTGAAAGACGGGTATGCCCAGATCGATAAGCGCGGAGAACTGTATCTTCATAACGTGCATATTTCCCTCTATAGCTTTGCCACCCACAATCCAAATGAGCCACGAAGAGTTCGAAAACTCCTGCTTCATAAACGGGAACTAAAGAAACTTATCGGCAAATTACGGGAAAAGGGGCTTGCGCTGATCCCATTGAAGATATACTTTATAGGAAATGGTAAAGCCAAAATTGAACTTGGCCTTGCCCGTGGTAAAAAATTGTATGATAAACGGGCATCTCTAAAAGAAAAACAGAGTAACCGTGAACTGCAGCGCGAAATGCGCACGAAGTATGTTGGCTA
>JAOZLM010000138.1 GCA_029934815.1 Desulfocapsa sp.
TTCCGGAAGAAGGAACAACTGTGGAAATCAGATTACCGGCTATGGATCAGCTACCAGGGTAAAACTCTTTATTTTTCATGATTACCACTAAAGCTCAGCCACCGCCTGGGTCATTCCGGACTCGCAGAAATCAAACAAAACTAAGGTTCGATGGTAATCATGTTATTTTTTGCGCACTGGCCGTAGTAACTCTTCCGGAGGTGGTTCACAGGGAAGTGCATTTCCGATATACTCTTCAATATCCATCAGATAAAATGAACTTTCCTCATCGGCAAAACTCACTGAGGTGCCGGTTTTTCCAGCCCGGCCAGTACGACCAATGCGATGTACGTAATCTTCAGGTTCGTAAGGCAGGGTATAATTCACCACATGGCTGATCCCTTCAATATGGATTCCACGCCCTGCCACATCTGTTGCAATCATCACCTGCACTTTTCCATTACGAAACATTTCAAGGCGTCGTGTTCGTTTCTGCTGGGGCACATCTCCTGATAACACCGTGCAATCCACACCATCTGCACGTAAACGCTTATAGAGGCTATTTACATCACGTTTCATGTTCACAAAAACCATAATCCGTTCGCCTTTCTGTTGTTTTATCAGGTTATACAGTACCAGATATTTTTCTGAGCGGGTGGTCATATAAACAATCTGTTTTACTGTTGCTGTTGCCACTTCTTCGACTTCTGTTTCAACAGAAATGGGTGCGGTACACCATTGGGATGCCAGACGTTTGACATCCTCTGTGAATGTTGCGGAAAACATAAGCGTCTGCCGTTTATCACGGTTTGGAATCTGGTGAATAATGGAGCGTACATCGGGAATAAAACCCATATCCAGCATACGATCTGCTTCATCAATAACCATTATGGCTGCTTCCCGCAGGTTCACCACTCGTTTTCTTGAAAAATCGAGTAGTCGTCCGGGAGTGGCCACAAGAATATCAACAGGCCTGTCCTGCAACTGCTTCATCTGACGCTGATAATCGGTTCCACCATATGCCTCACCCACGCAAAGAGGCAGGTATTTGCCAATGTCTCTTGCGTCTTTTGCTATCTGGATGACCAGTTCACGGGTGGGAGCAATGATCAATGCGCGTGGGGTTCCATTTTTTCGTTTTTGTTGATTCTGACGAATGAGTTGCTGAAAAATACCAGTTAAAAATGCAGCACTTTTACCTGTCCCGGTGGCAGCCCGTCCCAGAATATCTTTGCCTGCGATTACGCCCGGCATGGCTTCTGCCTGAATAGGAGTACAGTATTGAAAATTTAAATCAGCAATCCCGTGCATAAGCCCAGGTGAGAGCTGAAAATCGTGAAAACGGCTTTTACCTTCCTGGGGTTCTACTTTAAAAGCTGACTGAGTCCACTTTTGTTTTTTCTTTCGCTCGGGGCGTGCTGGTGTTGTCGCAGGTGCAGGCTGGGAAGCGGGCACTGTTTTTTCAACTAGCACTGGAGTTGGAGTTGGAGCTGGAGCCACTACTTCTTGTTTCAGCCAAAAAGCAGAAGAAACCACCCCTGATTTTTTTCTGCGTTGCTGCATCCTTCGGGAAAAAACTTTATCTCGTAATTGTTTGTTTTTCATAGTGTTTGTTTAACTGGTCACAAAATCATGCGACTCTATTTTTCGATTGGCTTTACTTTTTTTAGTATATCAATGCCATCGGGAGTAAAATCTTCTTTTTCACTTAGTGCAAAAATAGCAGCCACATCCATAAAAAATCCGTCTGCCACTTCTTCTTTCTGTAATACAAAAGGGCCATTATGAATGCAGGAAAAGATTCTTCCCCATACCCGATTTTCATCTTTTTCAAAATATTGATCAAAAAGATGGGTAAACTCTTTTACGCTAACGCCCAACTCTTCCGAAAGTTCACGTTCAGCGGATACTTCGTAGGATTCGCCAGCCAGTACCACACCACCTGCGGCAATATCCCAACAAGATGGATATAGGTCCTTGGTGTCCGTTCGTTTTTGTAAAAACAGCTGACCCTGATCGTTAAAAACAAGGATATAACAGGCACGGTGGATAAGACCCTGCTGCCGCATAATCTTTCTTGAAACAGCCTTGATCTCCTTATTGTCCAGATCAACTATCTGAACAATCTCTGCACCGGGATTATACATTCGGTTTGATTCCAGGACGTTCGCAATGAGGTACAGCTGTTGCCGGCGGGCCTTGAATCAGCATTTGAGCGATTGTGAGTTTAACTCTTGGCAAAAGGTGAATCTTATCACCCATCAGTTCCCGTTCCACTGCCACCAGTCGTTGTAATAATGGGGTACGTTCCATTTGTGGAGCTTCCGAGTCGTGGACATACTTCTTTTTTACAATCCCCTGACAGCGAAAACAGCCGGGGAAATTTAAGATCTGTCCATCAGGACGACGCATGGCAGCCGGAACTCCGTGTGTCCTACACACCATCAGTCTGTGTTTATAGAGGATGCAACGCCCCGCTTCATTTAGAGGGCACATTACCTGTGGGCGTTCATCCTGCGCTTCTGCTGCTGCACAGTCAAGAATATAGCGTTTCGAACGCTCCATAATTGCCTGCTGTTTTTCCTCACTCTGTTCCCTAAATCCCTGAAAAAGATACGCCCACTCAGTGTAAGTGTGATGCTGAAAGTAGGAATCACAACAGTTATCCGGGCAACCGTCACAGCTGAATGTTATTGCTTTGGCCACTTCATCATAATCAGCTTCCATGGCCGCATAAATACTGGCCACTTCTGCTGTTAACGCATCGCTGAGCAAGACTTCGTTCATGCTTTTTCCTCTGCAAAACATTGCACCTGATAGGTTTCTATCCGGGGATTGGAATTCTGCCAGGCACTTTCAACCAAACCTGCTTTGCGGCATAAATGTCCCAAAAATTGTTCAACGGTCGGCAACTGATCCCAGACCTGAGGGAGAAATGTTGCCCTTGCGGTACCTTGGGTTAAAATAACTCCATCAATTCCCGGTCGCAGTTTAGAGATAAGATCCTCTGCATCGCTATACTCCAGAACCTTTGCTTGATTTAACACGGAAATATCTATTTCTATTTCTGAAAATTCGTCTGCTGTAAGCGGTGAAAAACGAGAATCATGAAAAGCTGCGCTCGTGGCATTTCGCTCTACGCCTTCTTTCACGGGTTCGGAAGCCTGTAAATTACCAATGCATCCTCGCAGCTGACCATTTTTTTTGAGCGTTACAAAGGTTCCATATTTGGTATCTGGTAAAGGCTCCTGCACATCATCACTTCCGGCAGCCACACCTAATCTGCCAGCAATGGTTTGCCGTGCAATCTGCAGCAAGGCTTTTCCCTGCTTATCACTCAATACCTTTTCCATCACCATTCAACTCCCAGCATCAAGCAGTTTATACCACTGCCGATACCCAGCATTGCTCCTTTTTGCCCTTGCTCAAATTTACCCTGCTCAATGGCCATAGCCATGGTTATGGGCGCTGAAACAGAACCCACATTTCCAAGGATTGGCAGGGTTTCAAAATTCTTTTTCTGATCCAAACTTAAACTTTCAAAAAGTAATCTGGCATGGGCTGTGCCCACCTGGTGGCAGAAAAACCGATCCACATCATCTGCGCTCCAACCGGGAGTTTTAGAAAACTCCTGCCAGGTTGCATGGGCTGTTTCCACGCCACGAACCAGTAACTCCTCGGAGTTGGTATTCATCAACGTTGTTGCATTGCCACTGGCCGCACCCTGGCATAAATCAGAATGTTTGGTGTTGGCCTTCCAGGCGCCCCGTATCAAACGTGGTTTATCTTGTGCATCCTGCTCGTTACACATATACAGGGCAACTGAGCCGGAACCGATGGTAAGTGAAGCGAAAGCCGGTTTTATTTTTTTCCGGGTTAAAGTCTCATCAGTAAGCAATGCCTGTATGGTCGATTCCACAAGCTCTTCTGCTGTTTCCCCTGCTACTACCAGTCCATTTTGCACCTGACCAAGCTCGATCATATTGGCCAGCATAACCATACCATCAAGAAACCCAAGGCAGGCATTGGAGATATCAAAAATCAGGCAATCTGAAGAAAGACCAAGTTTATCATGAACAAACGAGGCCGTTGCTGGTTCCATCATATCCCTGGAAACGGAGGTGAAAATCAGACATTCTATTGCTTGGGGATCAATACCACTTTTTGTAAATACAGCCTGACCGGCCAGGGTGGCACCTTCACTTGGTCTGGTTCCCGGCTCCCACAAACGTCGCTCACGAATTCCGCTCATCAGTTCAAGTCTTCCGGCGGGTAATTTCAGACGCTCATACAAAGGGGCAAGCCGATTTTCAATATCCTCTGATGTCAGGATTCGAGGCGGTAATTCATAAGCGAATGTGTGAAGACAGACTTTGGAGTATTGCATTTTTTCGTGTGGTACAAATAGATGAGAAATTTATGAAACAGATGATTCGGCCAGAATGTAGCAGGTATAGGCTCGGAATACAACAAACATCACTACTCCATCCTTTTGCAGGAATGCTTTTGGGGTCACATTTGAGCTTGTAATTTACCTGCTCTTGCATTAATTCTCAGGACGTTATTAACGTAAAAAGCATAACAACTACCAGACTGCTTACATGGCAAACGCTCCCATATTAAATATTAGTAATATTCACAAGAGCTTCGGCGATCTTGAAGTATTGCATGGTATCTCACTCACTGCCAATCAGGGAGATGTTATTTCACTGATTGGATCTTCGGGTTCCGGAAAATCCACCTTTCTTCGTTGTATTAATTTGCTGGAAACTCCTGATCAGGGAGATATCGAACTGGACGGGCAGGCAATTGCGTTCAGTACCGATCGTTCCGGAAAACGAATCGCCAGTGACGCCAAACAGGTACAGTCATTACGCACTCGTATTGCCATGGTCTTTCAACAATTTAATCTCTGGTCACACATGACGGTGCTGGAGAACGTCAGTGAAGCACCCATCTGTGTTCAGGGGCTTACAAAGGCAGAAGCCAAAGACATTGGCATGGAATATCTTGAGAAAGTTGGCATTGCTGATAAAGCAAATTTATATCCTGCGTTTATGTCAGGCGGTCAGCAGCAACGTGCAGCAATCGCCAGAGCTCTTGCCATGCGGCCCGAGGCTATCCTGTTTGATGAACCGACTTCAGCTCTTGATCCGGAACTCGTGGGCGAAGTGCTCACCGTTATGCGAAAACTCGCAGACGAAGGAACCACCATGATCGTGGTGACCCACGAAATGAGTTTTGCGCGGGATGTCTCAAACAAAACGCTCTTTCTCCATGGCGGCCTTATTGAAGAACAGGGTGATCCGGGCAAACTGTTCAGCTCACCCGAATCAACTCGATTACAGCAGTTTTTATCCAGCGCAATGGATTAGCCTCACCATTGTGTGAACACTAACTTTAAGAGGCACAGGAGAATTATCATGAAGAAACTAATTTTAACGCTCACTCTGGCAGCATCAGTTATCGCGAGTCCTGCGTTATCCCAGAGTGTACGTATTGGTACCGAAGGCGCTTATGCACCCTATAATTATGTAGATGACAGCGGTAAACTTGCCGGTTACGAAATTGATCTCGGTAATGCAATTTGTGCCGAAGCCAAACTGAAGTGTGAATTTATCACAAATGAGTGGGATTCCATTATTCCAAATCTTGTGGCTGGTAACTACGATATGATCATGGCCGGAATGTCTGTGACAGAAGATCGTAAAAAGACCATTGCTTTTAGTGACGAATACTATCCCGCAGAGCCTTCAAGATTTATGGCAGCATCCGGTGATAAGTTTGATTTTGCAGCGCTCAAAGGCAAAAAAATTGGTGTTCAGGGTGCAACCATGCAGGCAGCTTATGCAGAAGCTAATCTTGCTGCCGGCAACACAATCCTCTCTTTTGAAACATTTGACCAATCCGTTGCAGATCTTGCTGCCGGAAACATAGATCTGTTACTTGCCGATGGCGATCCTCTTCAAAACGTTGTTGACGCCTCTAAAGGTGCCATGGTTTTTGTAGGTGAAGGAATTCGTATTGGTGGTGGTGTGGCCATTGGTCTGCGCCAGAAAGATGCTGATCTTGCAGCTACCTTGAATAAGGCCATTGAAAGCCTGAAAAAGAAAGGTGCTGTTGATAAGCTGATCAAAACATACTTCAAAGACGGACCTTTTTACTCTAACTAATTTACCAGTGTGAATAAACCACAAGGCACAGTCCTGGACTGCACCTTGTGGTTTAAAAAAGCTAACATACGATAAACCCGTCATTCCGGA
>JAOZLM010000139.1 GCA_029934815.1 Desulfocapsa sp.
TCTTACATAATATTCAGAAAAAACAGATTCAAACAACCAATAATAAAACCAAGTAATGCTCCAAACAGATTAATATATTTAAACTGCTCTTCCATAATTGAGAGCAACAGACGTTCAAGACGCATAAGATCAAGGGAATCAACTTTCTCTTTTACGATTTTTTGGATATTTAGCGAATCAACAAGGCCAGGAACCTCAACAGCCAGCATATTTGAAGATACATTTCGTAAAGAATCGTAAATCCCCTCTCGAACACCAGCAGGCAGAAGCCTCGACAAACGCCCTACCCTTTTTGCCAGCAGGTTACTCAACAAATTCTCAACCATTGCGTCGAGGGTTTTTCGGGTTTTTTCTGCACGAAGCATCTCTGATACTTCATTCTGCAGCCAGTTCTTCCCTCTTTTTATTCCGTCATCGCCCACAAAATCAAACAGAATTTCGCCAAGTGGCAGCTTTCCGCTATCCACATGAGTTTCGACATTGTCCCGAATCATGGAAGCAAATGCAGTGGTGGTTTCAGGCTCCTGCAAAAGGGCTGACAATTGTTCTGCCAGTTTTTTACACAACCCTTCGACCATATCATCCTGGTTTTCACCAATTATCCCTGAGAGTGGTGTTTCAAGAAAGCTCTGGCTGCGTTCACGAAGTGTTGTGGCAACCCTGTTTTGTATTGCTTCACTTCTTAAAGCCTTTACAATATCCTCTTCTTTTTCTTCGAGATATTCTCTTACTTTTCCTTCTACAACTTCAGGAGTAAGAAAACCTGAAACCATTGCAGCCATACCGCCAAGGCCGGAAACAAAGGATTCGACTCCCATACGCACTCCCACAACCAATTTGTTTCGAATTTCAGGTTCTGAGAGTATGGAGGACAACTTATCGAGAAGTTGCGGGGTCTGTTGCTCAATGCTGTCAACGAGAAGATCCTGCATGGATTGGGGCAGTAACTGAGCAAGGCTTTTTTCCTGTGACAATCCAGCATATACCTTTTGCTGCACAAAAGATTCAACCCACTGATCCATGGCAGGGCTTGCAAGCATTCTACCAAGACTTTTCTCTACAAAACCGTAGATTGATTCTCTGTCCTGTCCGGGTAAAAAGGTTTGCAGATCAGTGGCAAGTAGGCGCTCGAACTGTTCATTAATAGATTCTTCAAGAATTGTTTGGAACGAATCTGAATCAATAAATGCATGGATTGATTTTTGGGACTGATCCACAAGTGCCTGTTCGGCAACACTATAATAGCTTTTGTATTTTTCAGGTACCAGTTCCGCGACAGGGCCCAAATCCTTACCAAGTAGTTTTTCGCCACGACTTTCAATAAGGCCAAACAGTGTTTTCTGAAAACTCTTTTTTTCAAGTGCTTTACCAATCTCTTCGCTGGTGAGCAGATGTGTTCCAACCATCTCACCAATATTTACGGCAAGATCCGCTCTTTTTGAAGGAATGACACCGGGAGTCATTGGAATACGAACGCCAAAAATATATTTGGCAGTAAGTGGCCTGAACAACATTTTTATGGCTACCTTGTTGGTGAGATAGCCAATAAAAGCACCTAAAACAGGTGGCGCAGCATAGGGAAGAAGAGAAGAAAGACTGGCAGGATTAAAGGGCATAGGAAACGACCTCAGCAGGGGTAGAAACTATTTTCCATGCATTATTTTCCTCAAGCTCTTTGCGCTCACGAAAACCCCATTCAACACCTATGGTTTTCATACCTGCATTATTTCCGGTCTGCATATCCGTTGCCGTATCTCCCACGTATAAAATTTCATCCACAGACAGATTCATCTTTTCTGCAATTTCCAATGCTCCCACAGGATCGGGTTTTCTGGCAATTCCATCTCGTTGGCCATACACATAGGCAAATGAACAATCTGGCAGAAAAGTATCCACGCATATTTTCGTAAATGTGTGTGGTTTATTAGAAAGTACGGCTAATTGAACCCCTGCCTCTGACAGAGATTGAAGCATATCAACAATACCCGGATATGGTGCTGAGGTGGCATTCCAGTTAGTAGTATATATTTCAGCGAATTTTTCCATTAGTTTTTCAACATCTTTTTCTGTGGCAGAATCAGGCAATATCCGCTGGACAAGCGTATGAAGCCCCTCCCCTACAAAATAACGATAACTGTCAACGGGATGCACAGGAAAACCAAAATGATCAAGACTTGCATTGGCAGCATCTGCAAGATCCCTGAGGGTGTCAAGCAGCGTTCCATCAAGATCAAAAATAAGTCCTTTATATTTCATTGGAAAAGTTCCTTTTTCAAATTACTGTTTTATAAGCATGACAAGCTCGTAAAACATAAATTTTAGATGGCTAAGTGAAAAACTTCATATTCGAGGAACGCACATTTGATGGAATGAGACGTACTTAGGTACGTCGTAATGACAGCAAATTTGCAGTGACGAAGAAGATGAAGAGTTTTTACGACGCCATCAATCATAATCGGAGGCAATAGTAGCACTTCAAAAAACATCACACAACTTCAAATCAGATCTATTATTTTTTATCGATTTCATTTATCATTTGGCTCAATGTACTCTCGCTTATAGATTCTTCTTCAGAAAGGATTTGATAAGCTCATAAAAAGTAAACTTTCTGAAGGCTAAGTAAAAAACTTCATATTCGAGGAGCGTAAATTTGATGGAGTGAGACGTATTTAAGTACGTCGCAACGACAGCAAATTTGAAGTGACGAAGAAGATGAAGAGTTTTTACGACGCCATCAAGGATTTGAACAATGTGGTTTATACGTTTTCTTAAATCTTCAATTGGAAAAAAGTGGATAATGGCACTAACCGGCTGTTGTCTTGTTTTATTTCTTTGCAGTCATGCTGCCGGAAATGCCACTCTTTTTGTTGGCATTCCTCTTTTTCAGGCCTACGCTGACCAGCTCCACAGTCATCCTCTCATTGTCTCCGTTCTTAGTAAGGGCCTCACCACTATTTTTGCGATTCATGTGCTCACCGGTATTCTGCTTACACTGCAAAACCGGAACGCCAGAGGTCAAAAATACAAAGTTCAAAAAAGAGCAAAAACAAGAAATAACTCACAAGCTGCGGCCACGATGATTTACAGTGGCCTGTTTATCATGCTCTTTCTTGTGCTGCACACCTCTGTTGTGTCTTTTGGTGATCATGGGAAAATTGGAGAAACGATTCAACAGTTATTCAGTTCTTTTTTTGTTTCTATCTTTTATATCATAGCGTTCACGGCACTGGCATTGCATCTTAGTCATGGATTCTGGTCCATGCTACAGACCTTTGGCGTAAATCACCCACGTTATGAACGATTGATTACTGTCTCGACTTACGCAGTACCTGTTTTCTTTCTTCTTCTTTTTAGCTCAATGCCACTTCTCATTCTCTTTGGCATAGGCAATTAACAAAACTACTCATTACAGATTTTAAAATAGTAAAGGTGCTTCCATGCAACTTAATGCCAATATCCCAGACGGTCCTTTAGCTGAAAAATGGGACAATCACCGTTTTGCTTCAAAACTCGTTAACCCCGCAAACAGACGTAAATACAAAGTCATTGTAGTGGGAACCGGTTTAGCAGGAGCATCGGCTTCGGCAACCCTTGCAGAACAGGGCTACAACGTCAGTACATTCTGCATTCAGGATAGTCCAAGACGCGCACATTCAATTGCTGCCCAGGGCGGGATTAATGCTGCAAAAAATTATCAGAACGATGGCGATTCCATCATGCGCCTCTTTTACGATACGATTAAAGGCGGCGATTTCCGATCCCGTGAAGCCAATGTATATCGCCTGGCACAGGTTAGTAATAATATAATTGATCAGTGCGTTGCTCAGGGCGTACCTTTTGCTCGTGAATATGGTGGAACCCTTGCAAACCGTTCTTTTGGGGGAGCCCAGGTTTCCCGTACTTTTTATGCAAGAGGGCAAACAGGGCAGCAGCTTCTTCTGGGTGCTTACTCTGCCCTATCCCGTCAGATTAAAACCGGTAAAGTTACCATGCACACCCGTCAGGAAATGATGGAACTTGTACTGGTGGATGGAAAAGCCCGTGGCATAATTACCCGTAATATTATTACCGGAAAACTTGAAAAACATGCCGCAGATGCAGTTATTTTAGCCACAGGTGGGTACGGAAACGCATATTTTCTCTCCACCAATGCCATGGCATCGAATGTTACCGCCGCCTGGCGTGCGCATAAAAAAGGAGCTGGCTTTGCCAACCCCTGCTTTGTGCAGATTCATCCGACATGCATTCCTGTCCATGGGGATTATCAGTCAAAGCTGACTCTTATGAGTGAAAGCCTGCGTAATGACGGCCGGGTATGGGTTCCAAAAAAACCGGGTGACACCCGAAAGCCAGCTTCCATTCCTGAAGAGGAACGTGACTATTATCTGGAAAACAAATACCCGAGTTTCGGCAACCTTGTGCCCCGTGATGTTGCGTCGAGAAATGCGAAAGAACAATGTGATGCAGGCAAAGGAGTTGGAAATACTCACCTGGCTGTATATCTTGATTTTGCAGAGGCTATTCGTCGTGACGGGCAGGAAACCATCCTTAAAAAATACGGCAATCTGTTTCAGATGTATGAAAAAATCACAGATTCAAATCCGTTACACGAACCAATGATGATTTACCCTGCGGTGCATTATACCATGGGTGGCTTATGGGTGGATTACAATTTAATGACCAATATTGACGGTCTTTTTGCCATTGGGGAATGTAATTTCTCAGATCATGGTGCCAACCGTCTTGGTGCAAGTGCGCTGATGCAGGGATTGGCAGACGGCTATTTTATAGTTGGCACTTCTGTTGCTAATTATCTTGGTTCTGCTGCCCATAAGACTGTCACAACAGATGACTCGCAATTTGAGGATGCTGAAAAAGAAGTCGTAACCCGTATTGAAAAACTATTACAGGCTAGTGCAGACGGCCCTGACGGAAAAGTAACTGTAGATGAGATCCATAAAGAACTTGGACTCCTTCTCTGGGATAACTGTGGTATGGCACGCAACAAAGAAGATCTTGAAAAGGCGTTAGCTGAACTGCCTGCCATTCAGGAAAAATTCTGGAAGAATGTATATATCCCGGGAAGCGGTGAAGAACTCAATCAATCCCTAGAACGTGCCGGACGACTGGCTGATTTTCTTGAATTTGCAGAAATCATGATTCATGACGCCCTTGAACGTGAAGAATCCTGTGGTTGTCACTTACGGGAAGAGAGTCAGACTGAAGAAAACGAAGCAAAACGTGATGATGAAAACTTCAGTTTTGTCTCCGTCTGGGAACATAAAGGCCATGGTGAACCACCTGAATTGCATAAGGAATCATTGCAGTTTGAAAATGTGACACCAAGCCAGAGAAGTTATAAATAAAGCAGAACAGTGGAATCTTACAAATGAGCAGCAATCAAACATCTATAGATCTCAATCTTGAGATCTGGCGGCAGAAAGATTCAAGAGCACGAGGTGACTTTGCAACCTATCAATTGCAATCCATTTCCACCGATATGTCTTTTCTTGAAATGCTTGATGTCCTGAATGAAAAACTCACCCGTGAAGGTATAGAACCGGTTGCATTTGACCACGATTGCCGGGAAGGTATCTGCGGGACTTGTGGTGCAGTTGTAAATGGAATCGCCCATGGCCCAGAGCCCGAAACGACATTATGTCAGCTCCACATGCGGCATTTTAAAAGTGGCGACACAATTGTCATTGAGCCATTTCGCTCTCGTGCCTTTCCTATCCAAAAAGATCTAATCATTGATCGTGGTGCACTGGACAGAGTTATTCAGGCAGGCGGCTATGTTTCTGTTAATACCGGTGGCATGCCCGATGGTAATGCAATACCGATTCCTTCCCTTACTGCCGAACTTGCCATGGACGCTGCTTCCTGTATTGGCTGTGGTGCCTGTGTGGCGAGTTGTCCAAATGGTTCTGCCATGTTGTTCACCGGCGCAAAAATCTCACAACTCAGCCTTCTGCCACAAGGCCAGCCCGAGCGAAAAGAACGGGCACTTGCTATGGTTACAGCTATGGACAATGAAGGATTTGGAAATTGTACTAATGAGAGGGAGTGTGAGGCTGTTTGCCCCAAAGGAATTTCAATCAGGAATATTGCACGAATGAACAGGGAGTACTTAAAGGCGTCTTTCTTTTAACTTTGATGGATTCGTAAAAAGCTCCAGCACTGTCATTCCGAACTTGACGT
>JAOZLM010000140.1 GCA_029934815.1 Desulfocapsa sp.
TTGGTAACCCAGTCGCGAAAAGCTTCATTGATGGCATCTTTTAAGGTTCTTGAACCATCTTTTACAGGAACTACTGTGGCCCCCATTTTTTCCATCCAGAACACATTGGGGCGTTGCCGTAATACATCTTCTTCGCCCATATAAATGGTGCATTCGAGTCCGAATTTTGCAGCCATGGTGGCCGTGGCCATACCATGCTGTCCGGCACCGGTTTCTGCAATCACCCGTTTTTTACCCATGCGTTTTACCAGAAGACCCTGTCCCATAACATTATTTGCCTTATGGGCACCTGTATGGTTGAGATCTTCGCGCTTAATATAAATCTGAGCACCACCAAATTTTTTTGTCAGATTTTCAGCATGGGTGAGAGGGGTAGGGCGACAGGAGTAGGTTGACATGAGATGGATATACTCTTCCCAGAAAGCTGGGTCTTTCCGGCATCTTGCATATTCTTCTTTTAGATCCTGAAAGGTTTGATATAAGACCTCCGGGATATAGGCTCCACCCCAGTTGCCGAAAAATCCATTTACATCCATGTTCTGACTCCAATAAAAAAGCTTAAAAAAAAGATCATTATTGCCGATAAAATAAAAACGGCAATTTTTTAATATTAAATTACAAGGGAGCGCACTATGAGTATGCAGAGCAGCGTCATAGAACAACCACCGATTCCGTTAGAAAAAATATTCACATTTCCACAAGGCATTCCCGGGTTCGAAGAATACACTACTTTCAAAATATTTCACAAGGATGATGGAAAAATTTCAGCATATTGGCTGGAATCCTGTGAGGATCCGGAAGTTACGTTCACCCTTGTTGATCCTACGGCATATGATTTGAATTACGATATTTATCTTGATGATCTTGAAGCAGAGACTATCAAAGCCGATAATCCTCATGATATCGGGGTGTTTCTGATATTGAAAAAAGGTGATGGAAACAATCAGAAAGTAGGGCTGGGTGCAAATATTGGCGGGCCGTTAGTAATTAACGTCCATGAACAACTCGGTTTACAAAAAGTGCTTAAACATCATAAGAACGTCACTGAACATTGATGCCAGCCTTTGTCAGCTGCAACCTGCATGCTGCTGCAAAATCTTCAGGATAGTGGCCGTTTATATACCGTAGTTGCGCTTCACTAAATGCCCCCGGTGATTCCGGAAGCCGGGGGAGGAAGCTGTAGAGCAGATGTTGCTTGTCTGGTGCTTCGCTACTAATCCTCTTTGGATATTCGATTGAGGTAACCATTCGTGCACCAAGACCGGCAAGGGCTTTTTGTGCTGCAAAAATACCATAATTTAATGAATCTCTGGCACTGCTGTCTGCATCCAGAATATTTCCGATAATTTTACCATCCGAATTTTGAAGAGCCATTAACTGCAGCTCCCATTGGGAGGTCTGGGCTTTTGGAACAAAGAGTATGGCATGCTCGTCTTCCCACAGAATCAGGCTTGATTGGAGTTCCTCAGCTTTTCTTCCATCCATACGTACATTATTTCTTATACAATGAAGGTAATCAGAGAAGAAATCACTGTCTGTTTCTTTGTTGTAATCCGTAATAACTTCTGCGACCATATCCCCACAGCCAAATGATTTCATTGTTTCACTGCAAGCACTGCAATCATCGGTAAATTGCTCAACCGTCTCAGGAAGCATTGCATACTGCTGATGAATCTGCTGGTGTGATGCGTGAAGTCTATAGCCTGTTGGAGCAAAATCAAAACCAAAATTCCATCCCCAGAGTGTTGATGAAAATTCGGGTGTTAATCCACTTTGGATTTTTGTGCGGATCTTTATACGTAAAGATTCAAGATCACTTGTGGAGAGTTGAACTTGTTTTGTGGGGGATGATATTGCAAGGTAATCTGCCAAACGTAAAAAGGTTCGCTGGTAATAGAGTTGTCTTAACCCTTTTATATCAGCAAGTGTTAGTTGATCAATGGAATAGCGGATAGCATCATCTGCCATATTTGCCGCATAATGTCCGTTAGCAATATAAGAATTTCGTCTCAGATATTCATATACATGGCTGTTATCCTTCTGGTATTCTCCAACAATTTCACTGTTTCCCTGAGCACCAGGACGCAGCACCATGGCTTTTTTATAACTTTCCGGTAATACGGGATTATTAGCAACGGCTTCAAAAAGTGGGTGGTTGTGGATAATTGAACGAACCCGGGAATTAGTGTCCTTTTTATAAAAAAGACCTGTTGGAATGTTTTGTGTATCTTTAACAAAATCACAGGAAATTTCAGCAAGACGGGTCAGATCGTTTGGATCAGTTGAGGTGGTTGCCAGAGTGAGCAATAAAGGGGCCGGGAGCTTTTCAAGAAGAGATGTTTCCATACCTTCATCCTGAAGTAAGCTGGTAAAAGACAGCTCATCTCTGGGAGCTAAACAAATTCGTTCAGGATTGTTAACATTTGCTTCTGCCCATTCTTTATCGATATATGTTGAACCTCGAAATGAAAATGGATTAGGGATTTCATAAATCCAATCAGCACCTTCCACAACAACAGGTCCTTCAGGATAATTGGCATCGTTGGAGTATGAGGCACCAGAGTCAAGTTGACCAAGTTCATTTAGTACTGTTTTGTTACGGTAATTTTCAACTGTGTAGGCAGGTTTGTGGATACCAAAAACAAACTTGCCATCAGGCCTTACACAAGTACGAAGTTTCATCATTTCTTTTTATAGATGACTAATGCGTTCTGATAAACTGCTGATCGCGAAAGACCAAGATCACTTGCAATTTTACGACTCACATCTTTTACGCTCAGCGTTGTGTTTTCCCTGTACCAGACGAGAAGTTCTTCCACATTTTCCCCTTCAGCTCTGATAATTTTTCCGGGGTGAACAATTAGAACAAATTCGCCTCGATTTTTTGGGCCACTGGCAAGCTCAAGAAGGTCACTGATTTTTCCTGCCTGCAAATCTTCATGTGCTTTCGTCAGTTCTCTTGCCCAAAATCCGGTCCTGTCCCCCATGATTTGGAGAATATCAGAAAGTAAGCCCTGGATTCGACGAGGGGATTCATAAAAAACAATAGGGTGGGGATGATCAGTAAGAGAAGTAAGCAAGGTCTTGCGTTGTGACTTTTTAGAAGGCGCAAATCCTAAAAATAAAAAGGATGAATCTGTAATTCCTGAAACCGAAAGTGCGGTAGCTAATGCAGAAGGGCCGGGCAGAGGAACAACAGTAATACCTTCTTTATGAGCAAGGCGTACAAGTACAGCACCGGGATCCGAAATTCCAGGTGTGCCGGCATCAGAAACCAGCGCAATAGATTCACCGGCAAGTATCCTCTCAACAAGTTGAACAGAACGCGCCTGTTCCTTTTCACGGTAGTAGCTGATCAGGGGAGTGCTGATCTCAAAATGGGTGAGGAGCTTGCGGGTATGCCGGGTATCTTCCGCTGCTATTACATCGACTTCCTTAAGGATTCGTAACGCTCGTAACGTTATATCCTCAAGGTTGCCAATGGGGGTAGCAGTAATATAAAGAGTACCCGGCTGTTTTGGACTTACTTTTTCCATTTATAAGGTTTAATCGTTGGCTTTTTTCTTTTTGCCAGGCAGAATCAGGTTTAATAGCACGCCAAGGATTCCGGCGAGTCCAATACCTTTCACTGTAAAAGCACCAGCAGAAAAACTCATTCCGCCAATACCCATAACCATAATAAGAGAGACAATAGCAAGGTTACGAGGTTCGGTAAGATCTTCCTGAGATCTCACAAGTGTATTTAAACCAACAACAGTAATTGCACCAAAGAGAAGAAGCATAATTCCGCCCATAACAGGGGAGGGAATGGTTTGTAATAAGGCGCCAACTTTACCAACAAATGCTAAGGCAATTGCAATAATTGCTGCCCAGGTCATAACTGCAGGATTAAAGATTTTGGTAAGGGTCACTGCACCGGTGACTTCGGAGTAAGTTGTATTTGGCGGTCCACCAAAAAAAGATGCGAAACTTGTGGCGAGTCCGTCTCCAAGCATGGTGCGATGGATACCCGGATCTTTAATATAATCTTTTCCGGTAACTGATCCGATGGCAAGAATATCACCAAAGTGTTCAATGGCAGGAGCAATAGCCACTGGTACAATAAAGAAAATTGCTTCAAGATTCCACTCAGGGTAGGTAAAAGATGGCATGGCAAACCAGGCAGCCTCCTGAACAGGAGCGAAATTCACAAGACCAAGGGGTATCGAGACAAGATATCCGGCAACGACTCCACAGAGAATAGGGATTAATTTTAAGAAACTTCCCCCCAGTAATGAAGCTGCAAGAGTAACGGTCAGGGAAGTAATGGAAACAATCAATGCAGTGTTACGGGGAACGAGCTCTACAGATCCATCACCAGCCATACCAGTGGCCATAAAAACAGCAACAGGAGCTAAGATCAAACCAATCACCATGATTACAGGGCCTGTAACAACAGGTGGCAGTATGCGGTGAAGGATCTCACCACCCTGAAAGTATATAAGAATGGAAAGCAGTACATAAAAAAGTCCAGCAGCCATTAATCCACACATGGTACCGGCAATACCCCATGTCTGAACACCATAAATAATAGGAGCAATAAAGGCAAAAGAAGAGGCAAGAAAAATAGGAACCTTGCCTTTAGTAACGATTTGAAAAAGTAACGTACCGGCACCTGCTGTAAAAAGAGCAACATTTGGGTTTAAACCAGTGAGGAGAGGAACAAGTACCAGGGCACCAAGAGCTACAAAGAGCATTTGAGCACCAAGGATAATATCCTTTGCCTGGAATTTATAATCTGTATCGTACTGTGGCGTTTCCATTCTATCTTCTCCGTCTATTATTTTGTTCCAAAAAGTTTGTCACCAGCATCACCAAGACCTGGAAGAATATAGCCATTTTCATTTAAGTGATCATCAAGGGCTGCTGTGAAGATATCGACATCAGGATGGGCATCCTGAATTTTTTTAACACCTTCTGGAGCAGAAACCAAAAAAAGACCTTTAATGGATGTACATCCTGCATCTTTTAACAACTTAATAGTGGCATTAAGCGTACCACCAGTGGCGAGCATTGGATCCAGAATTAAGGCAGTACGCTGATCGATATTTTTGGCAAGCTTGACATAGTACTGAACAGGTTGAAGGGTTTCTTCATCACGATAAAAACCAACAATTGATTCTTTTGCAGATGGAATAAGATCAAAACAACCATCCATCATCCCAAGACCAGCACGCAAGATCGGGACAAAAGTGATCTTTTTCCCTTTGATTTTTTCAACAACCGTTTCACCAGCCCAGGTATCAATGGTACGAGTTTCTGTGGGCAGGTCTTTCGTCGCTTCATAAGTGAGTAATCTGGCAATTTCTGATGCAAGGGCTCTGAAATCTTTAGTAGAGATATCTTTTTGTCGTAACAAACCGACTTTATGGCGAACCAGTGGATGGTCTACAACGTGTACAGTCATGGTGGTCTCCTGTAGTTAAATCGAAATGAAAGGGAGTGTTGAGAAATGTCCATAGATACATACAAAAAATAGTGCTTAAACTCAACTAAAGATACTGGGGATACAAAAAAAAATAAGATGGATTATAAGGGGTGTTAAAACAATAAATAATTCCATTTAAAAATACTGATAAAAATTGATTTTTCTGTTACCTTGTGACACTTAGGCAGGAAATGGTTTAAAAATATACGTAATAACAATACTATAATTTATAGCAGGTATCACTGTGGACAAAGAATCGTTTGTACTAATTAGAAAGAAAATGAATAGAACTCAGAAGCAACTTGCTGAATTGTTAGGTGTTTCTTTGAAGGCAATTCATAGTTATGAGCAGGGTTGGCGAAAGATCCCATTACATATCGAACGGCAGCTCTGGTTTCTGATTTACCAGAAAAAGAAACAGGATGGTGTCACTTCAGAACCATGCTGGGAACGTAAATCCTGTGAAATGAAAGACGAATGCTCAGCGTATGAATTCAAATGTGGTGATATGTGCTGGTTCGTCTGTGGCACCAAATGTAAGTGTACCCGTGATGTTGATGTTCGGGAAAAAATGCAGGTTTGTAGAAAGTGTAAAATTCTGAAAGCTCTCTTGAAATAATCGTTCTATTTAACCTTTGGTAACGTTACAGTTGCCGAAGGTTAAATCCATCCCCATTCCTTGAAGTATCCCTTCCTGTCAGAAAATCA
>JAOZLM010000141.1 GCA_029934815.1 Desulfocapsa sp.
ACTTTTGGATGGCTAAGTATTTATACCCTTTGTTCGGGTGAAAAACTTCATATTCAAGGAACGTAAATTTGATGGAGTGAGGCGTGCTTAAGTACGTCGTAACGATAGCAAATTTGCAGTGACGAAGAAGATGAAGAGTTTTTACGACGCCATCAATTTTTCCGAATAACAAATAGGAGAGTAGTAGATGTTAAAACGTTTAATGGTAGTTGTTTGTCTGGTCGTTCTTGCTGGTTTTACTGTAAATGCCAATACTGTTCAGGCAGAAACACAGAAAATTGCTGTGATGAATATTCAGAAAGTACTTCTTCAATCTTCTGCTGGTCAGAAAGCCAAAGGGGTTTTTGAAAAGCGGATGAATGAGTTGCAGGACAAATTTAAAAAAGAGCAGGATGAACTTGTTGCTCTGCAAAAAGAGATTGAAAAAAAGAGTTCTGCATGGAGTAAAGACAAACGAGGCGAAAAAGTTCGTGAGTTGCAGTTAAAGCAGCGTGAGATGCAGGTGAAAAGCGAAGATGCTAAAATGGAGCTGAGACAGCTTCAGGATAAAGAGCTTGAGCCCATTCTTAAAATGTTACAGACCGTTGTGAACGGTTATGGCGAAAAAGAAGGCTACTCCCTTATTCTTGATTCAAAGGTTGCTGTTCTCTATGCCAACCCTGCAGTTGATATCAGCGAAGCAGTTAAGAAGGAGCTTGATATCCGTCTGAAGTAATTTTGATCTATTGCTGGTGTTTTCTAAAAGATGTCGTGGGATTATTCCCCGGCATCTTTTTTTCTTTGTAAACAGATAATTTTTTGCTTATGCAACCACTTGAATTTTTAAAGTTCACCCCAAGAAATAACTGTGGAGAATGCGGCTACCCTGCTTGTCTTGCATTTGCCGCAGCTGTCACCAAAGGTGGAGAACAGCCGGATAAATGTCCCTATGTTGACGTTTCAGCGTTAGGGGACGAGTTTGCTACAACTGATCATGGCCAGGATGGAATGGAAGGGGTTGAAAAACTACTCGATGGAAAAGATGTGGCGCTGGTTGCCTACCTAAAGGAAAAAACCAGTGGCATTGATTTTAGTCAGGCTGCCGAAAAAATTGGCTGCGAATGGTCGGGTGCTGAAAAGGATTGTCTGTTGCTGCAGTATTTAGGGCGGGATGTTGAACTTTGCCATAAAACCGTCACCATCAGCGAACAGGATGTGGAAGATCCGCGAGATCAGATTCTGCTCTATAATTATGTCTCTTTTGGCGGAGGCGACGCACCAAAACGTGAATGGGTGGGGATGGAATCATTACCCAACTCTATTTCCAAGGTGCGTACCCTGCGCGTCTATTGTGAAGAGCGTCTTGCATCATTTTTCACTGATAAAACGGAACTGATGAAAACACACGCAGCAGAACTTGGTGCAGTGCTGGACGAAAGTCCTGAGCAGAGTTGCAGTGCTGCCTTTTTTATCTCTGTGCTTCCCCGTCTGCCTATGTATGTTCTGTTTTGGGATGAAGAAAAAGAAGACAACTTTCCGGCTAAAGTAAAAGTTTTGTTTGATGAAAAAGTAATGGATTATCTGGATATTGAATCACTGGTCTTTGCCTGTGAACGAATGGCTGAGCGCTGGGTGGAACTGGCAGCATGACAATACAACTGGAACAACTGACAGAAAAAATAGCCGGTAAACGAATATTGGTGATCGGGGATATAATCGTTGATCACTTTGTCCATGGCACAGTAAACAGAATCTCCCCTGAAGCTCCGGTCCCTGTGGTGAATGTTACCCGGGAAGAATATTTGCTCGGTGGCGGTGCTAACGTATTGAACAATATTTTCTCCCTTGGTGCTGAAGCTGTTTTATGTGGAATTATTGGCGCTGATGAAATGGGCAGTCGCCTGCAAGATTTGCTTACAGATCTTGGCGCATCGACGGAAGGTCTGGTTACCGGAAAAAGGCCCACCACTGTCAAAACAAGGGTTCTTGCCCAGCGGCAGCAGGTGGTTCGATTTGATCGTGAGCAGTCCGGTTCTCCCTCGGCGGCAACCATTGCCGGAATGATGGAGTATATAGACACAAATCTGGCAAACTTTGATGCAATCATTATTTCTGATTATTTCAAAGGTGTCATCGGTAAAGATCTGATGACAAAGCTGCTTGCAAAAGTAGAGCAGGTAAAAAATGAGCAGGGAAAAGTTATCCCTGTGGTGGTGGATCCAAAACCCGGTAAGCCCGATCGTTTTCATGGCAGTACGCTTATTACTCCCAATCAGATGGAAGCGGAAAAGGTATCCGGGATCACTATTGATTCCAATGCAAATTTAAAGAAAGCAGCAGAAATTCTTCTCGAAAAAGTTGCCTGTCAGGCAGTGCTTATCACCCGTGGTGAACACGGTATGGCACTTCTTGAAAAGGATAAACAGTTACTTTGTATTCCTACCACCGCCCGTGAAGTTTTTGATGTGACAGGCGCAGGAGATACGGTAATCGCAGCCCTTGCACTTGGGCTTGCAGCAGGAGCATCTAACGCTGATGCGGCAGCTCTTGCTAATATTGCAGCGGGTGTAGTTGTTGCCAAAGTAGGAACTGCAACAGTCAGCTGTGAAGAAATCCTCGCTGTTCTCCACGGTGAAGAATCAGTGGAAACAGCATTTAAAACCCTCTAAGTAAAACAATACAGAAAAATATGGCCAGTAAAAGTATGACCGGTTTCGGTCGTGGTGAGGCAGAAGCTAAAGGCAGACGATGGACCGTTGAGATTCGCTGTGTAAATCATCGCTACCTTGATCTTAAAATAAAGCTCCCTAGAGGCTACGCCGGTCTTGAAGAAAAAGTGCGTAAATGCCTGACGGCGGTTCTTGTACGAGGACGGGTGGATGTTACACTTTCTGTCAGCGGCGATTTTTCAGATTTGCAGGAAATTGAAGCCAACCACAATCTTGCACTAACGTATCGTGATGCTCTTTCCAAATTGGCAGGTCAGCTTGATCTGCCAAATGAGATAAGTCTTTTACGTCTTGCATCGTATCCTGATGTGCTGGTTTTAAATCAGCGTGCCGAAGATCTTGCCGAAGTGTGGCCACCAATGGAACAGGCTCTGCAGGAAGCACTTACCACCTGCGACAGGATGCGCAGTGAAGAAGGTGATGCCATGGCTGCTGATCTTCAGGAACGTTTAAGCCAGTTTGCAGATGTTGTTACAAAAATAGAAGCGCGAATCCCGGAACTGCTACTGGAGCGTGAAGCAAAATTGAAAGAACGTCTTGAAAAACTCCTTGGCAATGTACAGCTTGATCCTCAGCGGCTGGCTCAGGAAGTGGCAATTCTCTCTGATAAAACCGATGTAACTGAAGAAATTGTTCGTCTTGACAGCCATATCAATCAATTTCGTGCATTTTTAGAAAGTGAAGAGGCAACAGGGAGGAAGATTGATTTTCTGCTGCAGGAGTTTTTACGTGAAGTAAACACCATGGCCTCAAAAATAAATGACGCAGATATTGCTCACCTCACCGTTGATCTCAAGGCAGAACTTGAGAAGATGCGTGAGCAGATACAGAATATAGAGTAATTACAGGAGTATTACGTGCAACTTATCAATGTGGGCTTTGGTAATACGGTGATGGCTGATCGCATTATTGCGGTGATCAATACCGGTTCTTCACCAGCCAGAAAACTCAAGGAAATTGCAAAAGATTCCGGAAATCTGGTCGATGTTACAGAAGGCAGACGGACTCGTTCAATGCTGGTTATGGATTCCAGCCATGTCGTGCTTTCTTCCATTCAACCCGATACTATCAGTCAGCGTCTTGCGGCTCTGCAGCAGGATCCTTATGTTCGTGCGGCAAAAGAAGAGGATAAAAACAAGTGATGCCGGTAACTGGACAACTCTATATTCTATCAGCACCTTCAGGATGTGGTAAAACAACCATCCTCAGACAGGTTATGAACAATATCCCGGGCCTTGCTTTTTCTGTTTCTCATACGACAAGACAGCCAAGAAGCGGCGAAAAAAATGGTGTTGCCTATCATTTTGTCACAAAAGAAGCATTTACAGAAATGCGGGATACAAACAGCTTTATCGAGTGGGCCGAAGTACACGGAAATTATTATGGAACCAGCCGTCAGGCAGTTGCCGATCAATTGCAAAACGGACAGGATGTGTTTCTTGATATTGATGTGCAGGGAGCAGCAATTATAAGCAATGATCCTGATTTTGATCCGGTCTCAATCTTTGTAGCTCCTCCTTCGCTTACAGAACTTGAACGTCGTCTGCGTGGCAGAGGAACAGATTCGGACGAGACGATTGCTTTACGTTTACAAAATGCGGCAAAAGAGATGGATGCAGCCTCTCAGTATCAGTATCTGATAATCAACGATAAACTTGCAGATGCAGTACTCGTGATGCAGTCCATCATTATCGCCCAGCGAAGCCATTCAAGCCGTTTACCCGACGGAACAGCCATCAGCCTGGAAACAGATACGTGAAACGAAATACAGACAATAAGAAAAGAGATCAGCAGGGAAAAGGAAACGAGCGAAAAATCCGCATGAGCGATGATCTGCTCTGGGGTATCCATCCGGTTTTTGAAGCACTGGAACAGGAAGCTGACCGTATAACTGAAGTAACACTCGTTAAAGATCGTAAGGGTGGCAAGCGGGAAGAGATTATTGAGAAGGCAAGAGCCGCCGGGATCAAAGTAAACTTCGTTGCTGCTCTACGTCTGCTTGGAGAAAATGCATCCCAGGTGAGACATCAGGGAGTAGTTGCAAAGATGTCACAGGCCAATCTTATGCCCTTTGATGATTTGCTTGAAAATTTTGAAACACTGGTGAAAGAGGGAAAAAATCCACGGGTTATTGTGCTGGATACTTTGCAGGATCCACATAATATCGGTGCTATCATCCGTTCTGCGCACGCCTCTGGTTTTGATTTTGTATTAGCCACCCGTGAACGCTCTGCCCCCATTGGCGGAACTGCCGCAAAGTCAGCAGCCGGAGCCATGTCCCATATTGATATTTGTCAGGTGACTAATCTGGCGCAGGCTTTACAATCACTTAAAACGGTTGGTGCCTGGATATTTGGTGCCATAAAAGATGCTGAGGCACAATCTCTTTACGAATCTGATCTTGTACTGCCAGCCTGTGTTGTTGTCGGAAGCGAGGGGAGTGGAATTCGCCCGCTTGTACGGAAGCAGTGCGACGTTTTGCTTTCCATCCCCATGGAAGGGCAGCTGGATTCTTTAAATAGTTCTGTTGCTGCAGGAGTTATTATGTTTGAGATGCTGAGGCAGCGGCAGTTGGCCTGTTTAGCAGTGTGACGTAACTTTATCTGTAGTTGTTCGAAATCTTCAGCGCCGGGCTGATTCATTGATGCACGAACTATTCCAGTTAATCTTCTTCTCTTACTGAGTGATGTCTGTACCTAATAAAAACGAGATAGGTACAGCATAATAATCACGATTTCTATATCTCATTGGCAATAACTGCGCTCCCGTATATATAAGAATCCCCCTCATAAATTTTTCACCTCCATATAAATCTAATTCGTAGAGTCCTTTAAAATCCTGTTGTTTTACCGAAGCGGAGGCCTTTACTTCAACCCCAATGAACTTGCCGTCATCTCTTTCCATGACAATATCAACTTCATTTTTTTTCTTGTCTCGAAAGTGGTAGATGCTGATTTCTTCCTCAGCCCACCCGGATTGCTTTAGTATCTCCATTAAGACAAAATTTTCCAGCAATCCACCATAATAATTTGAGGTCATAAGTGTTTTTGGATTCTTTAGGCCGAGAAGATAGCAGGCCAGTCCTGTGTCAATAAAATGAATTTTAGGCAATCCCAGGACGGATCTTTTTGCCCTGTTTTTAACATACGGCCTGATAGTTTTGGTGATGAACATCAATTCAAGAGCCTGCATGTATTTTTTTACAGTTTTATCGTCAAAACCAACTCTGTTTGCGATGTTTGCATATTTGATTACATTTCCACTCATTCCCGCAAGTAGACGGGATAGTGCATCAATTCGTTCTATGTAATCGCCTCTTGTTTCGGTAAGCGTTGCAAAGTCTTTATACAGTCTTCCCATAACGTATGATTTGAACCATGCGCTTCTGTTGCGTGTGTTTTTTACACTTGCCTCGGGATAGCCGCCTCGGATGATTTTTTCGGCCATTTGAAG
>JAOZLM010000142.1 GCA_029934815.1 Desulfocapsa sp.
GCAATGATTTGAATTTTGCAGTAACGAAGAAGATGAAGAGTTTTCACGAATCCATCATTATTAATTTATGCATACTATCTTGTAGAGAATAAATAACTTTTTCTTATTTTTCAATCTTACCTGCAAACTTTTCTCAGCATAGAGATTGACTTCTCTTTATGAGTTATTATGATTGTAGCATATTATTTTCGCAGATGTGGAATAGTTTTTCATCCTGCGCTGACAAGCAAGACACATACGAAACAAAGTTTTTAAAACTTTGCTATTTTTTTTGATTATAAAAGGAGGCTTTCATGTCTGATTTTACAGTTACAGACCAGGCGGTAGTAAAGCTCAAGGAATATCTGGAGCAGAACAATATCAGTTCAGCACTTCGTATTGCCTTGATGCAGGGCGGCTGAAGCGGCCCATCACTGGGACTGGCTCTGGATGAGCCAAAAGACAACGACAACGTTTACGACCAGGACGATCTTAAATTTCTGGTTGAAGAAGGATTAATGAACACCTGTGGTACTATCACGGTCGAGTTTATCGACGCTGGTCCACGTTCAGGTTTTGGAATTACCTCCACCAACTCCATTGGCGGTGGTAGTGGTGGTTGTTCCTCCGGATCCTGTGGATCTGGCGGTTGTGGCTGATTGATTTAGTCTCAACTATTTGTTTTATGTATGGCGCAAGGAAGCTTAAGCAGTTTCTTTGCGCCATTGCTGTTTCTGCGTTATAGTATTTCCGTACACCACTCACCATAACTCTTTTAACCCAAACAATAGACAAATGCTCCCTGGCAGAAAACCCTACTGTCTTTTCCTGACAGCTCTAATTGCTTTACTTTTTTCTATTCCTTGCTTTGCCCTTGCCGGTATCCCTCTGACCGTGGCAATATCCGGGCTTGATGAAACACTACAAAAAAATGTTATCAATTTCCTCGATATTGAGAAATACAAAAACAACGAAGATCTTAGCCTGCGTTGGATACAGCGATTGCACGAGCAGGCTCCACAGGAAATCCGTGAAGCACTCCAGCCTTTCGGATATTACCATGCAAGTATTAAATCTGAGCTGACCGAGAGAGAGGGGAAATGGGTGGCCACCTATGCTATCGATGTTGGAAAACCCACATTTGTCACCAGCCACAATATTCAATGGACCGGTGAAGGTGCATCACATCCCAAATTTCAAAAATCCATACAAAAACTAATTGATGATTCTGATAGGCAGGTGATTCACTCAGAATATGAAACAGCAAAAAGCAACTTCTTAAACATTGCCCTTTCTGAAGGCTACCCGCAAGCCAAAATAACAAAAAGTGAAATCCTGGTAGATCTTGACACACACAGTGCTGAACTGACCCTCCTGATGGATACCGGGCCATTATACTATTTTGGTGACATCATTTTCAAACAGGATTTTCTGGATGCTGATCTCCTGCAAAAATTCGTCAACCTCGAGAAAGGTCAGCCTTACTCCCATGATGCGCTCCTGGAGTTTCAACAGAACCTGATCGCCTCAAATTTTGCCAGCGAAGTGACTCTCACACCCTTATTTGCCCAGGCACAGGACAAACTGCTTCCCATTGAAGTTGTGATGCAGCCAATTCGTCCACACAAACTCTCCTTTGGGCTTGGTTATGAAAGCGATATTGGTGTCCGCGGATCAGCACGCTGGGAAGATCGCCTGCTCAACAAACATGGACATCACTCAGATTTATATTTCAAACTCTCACAAAAAGAAAGCATCTTACAGGGGCAGTATTTTATCCCGGTAAATAAGGCACTCACTGACAGTTGGGTTTCATCGGCTGGTATGGAATATGAACAAACACCAGACACAAGCAGCAAAACTGTAGCTCTTGAAACAGCTTTTATCCGTAGAAATCTTGCAGACACACATTTTTACAAAGGATTCTTACTGGCCTCGTACGAATATTTTACAATTGGTGACGACCCGCAGGTGGGATCCAAACTATTCTCCATTGGAACAACCATACGGTTTTCTGATATTGAAGATAACATCTATCCGCAATCCGGATATTCATTCTTTGCTGATCTTCGAGGTGCGGCTGAAACACTGCTTTCAGATACCACCTATACAAGATTGCATATGAAAGGACGCTATATGCTTGGTCTTGGCGAAAAAGGACGTCTCGACAGTCACCTTGAATTTGGCTCGACCTGGGTCGATGATTACAATGTTTACCCGGCATCACTTCGATTTTTTGCAGGTGGTGACAATTCTGTCCGCGGCTACAAATATGAGTCTCTTGGCCCTGAGGATGATGCTGGCAACAATATCGGCGGTAAACATGTTTTCACCTCTAGCATTGAATATGACCACCGGATTGCAGAATCCTGGGTACTCGATGTTTTTGCTGATGCCGGAAATGCTTACGATGACAATTTAGACAAGATTTACATTGGCTCCGGCTTTGGATTCCGCTGGCTGGCACCCTTTGGTTCTCTTCGTATCGATCTTGCCTGGCCTGTAAGCGAAAACCCCGATATTGGTGATGCACGAATTCACATTGGCTTTGGAGCCACATTATGAAAAAGTGGATTATACGAATTTCACTTGCCTTTCTTGCAACTCTTTTGCTTCTTATCGGAGGGATATTTTTCCTTCTTGGCACCCAGAGTGGTACGAATCTAATCGTAACACAGGCAGAAAAGCTGATGGACGGGCAGTTAACAATTGCTTCTGCCACCGGCACACTTCTTGATCGCCTGGAGTGTGATGATCTCGTATTTCAAAATCCGGCAGCCGGTAAAACAGAAATTGGAAAGTTTATTCTGGACTGGAAGAGCAGTGATCTGTTTAGTCTGCACCTCCATGTGATTGAGCTGAGTATAGCTGATGTTAACTACACAGCATCTCAACAGGAAAGCACTGAAGCTAAATCAACAGACCCGCTGACATTACCCGACCTTTCCCTCCCTGTCACAATCACCATCGAAAAAGTTGCTATTGATTCTGTTAAATTCTATGCCACTGCGGATGCGGAACCTGTCATCATATCCCATACTGCCCTTTCTGCTTTATGGAATACAGAAGGAATTCAGTTGAAAGAACTCTCTGTTTCCACGCCGGAAGCAGAATTGCATGCAAAAGGGGAAGTACTTCCCACAGGTAACTATCCTCTATCGCTTACGACTGAAGTTAAAACACTTAGTTCTGAATATCCTGCAGTTACTCTTCTGGGTGAATATGGTGGTGATTTACAAAATCTGAGCATTAAAACAGCATTAAGCGGTGACATGGAAGCGGAAATCCATGGAACACTTCAGGATGTAATCAATGCACTGGCCTGGGATATAAATCTTACTCTTGTCGACTTTGCTCCAAAAATACTCAGTCCAGATATTCCCGGAATCGTAAATGGAAGAATAGCATCGACGGGTACTCTACAAAATTTGAACGCCACTGCACAGATCAGCATGCGTGACAAAAAAGAATCGTATGTCAACTGGGATGCAGATCTTGATGTGGACGTCAACCTTGAGTCACTTCTTATAAGCATTACACAGTGTACATTGAAACATCTCGATTCGTCCGCTGTTATTGATCTTGCAGGCACTGCAGATACCAAACAACAGCTGAACGTTGCACTGAACTGGAAAGAACTGCAATGGCCTGTGACGGGGGATGCTGAATACAGTTCTCCTGCTGGCGAACTTACACTCACTGGCACCATAGATGATTACCACCTGGCGATGGAAACCACTGCAACAGGAACTGCAATACCGGACGTAACTATTCAACTTAGCAGCAATGGGAATACAGAAAGCGCCAATAACATACTCTTAAATGTTGATACTCTTGGCGGTACCATAGCAGTAAATGGCGATGTTGAATGGGCGCCTGCTGTAAAATGGCAGGTTGAAACCAGGGCAAAAACTATTAATCCGGGAATACAATATCCTGAGTGGCCGGGTACACTTAACTGGCTGATTAAATCGGATGGACGTATCGAAGAATCCGGCCTTTTCACAAATATCTCCATAAGCAATCTACAGGGTGTCCTTCGTGAACTTCCCATTGCCGGCTCTGGTGACATTACAGTTGCACCGGAAAACATTCAGATTAAAAAGCTACTACTTTCATCCGGTAATGCAAAACTAACAGCGCAGGGACTGCTGGGAGATGCATCAGACCTGAACTGGAATATTGAGGTGACCGATTTTTCTGATCTTTTACCCGAGAGTAGCGGGCAACTTACAGCTGCCGGAACAGTTCTTGGAAAAATGACAGAACCGCAGCTAACAGCAAAGCTAAGCGGAATGTCCATAGCAATACCTCAGGCGGAGATAGAAGATATCCAACTAAAAACTGATCTTGATTTGAGCTGGAAAGAACCATTTGCCATTGATCTTACAGTCAACAACCTAAAATCCGGCGAGAATCTGGTTCAAAAAATCACACTCAAATCAAATGGCGAAATCACAAAACACAACGTGGACCTCTACGCCAGCCATGAACTGGCAACGCTCTCTCTTGCTATGCAGGGAGGATATGAGAAGGAACAATGGCAGGGGACTTTAAGCAATCTTAGTCTTGATTCAAAAGATATGGGAACCTGGCAGACACATAACGACACAAAAATTGTGGCTGGTGCCAAATCCGCTACTCTTGAGCAACTCTGTCTTACACGAGAAGAGAGTGATCTTTGTTTGAGCGGAACCTGGGACGCAGAAAGCAAAAACACCGGAGGCACTGCCTCGCTAACAGCATTTCCACTAAACTGGCTTTCTGCATGGCTCCCCGAAACCATTGAAGATCTTGGTGGAGCTTTCTCTTTTGATGCAAAAGCCAGTATGCAGGAGAAACTGCAAGCCACTGTCCAGGCAAAAATCACCCCTGGAGAAGTAAAATACATTACTCTGAAAGATAAAGGAACCCTCGCCCACGAAGGGATGAAACTTGATATTCAAGTGGCTGATGATGGCGTGGATGCAGATCTGTGGCTCAGCCTTGAATCCAATATCGTCAGCGGAAAGCTGCAATCTCCGGATCTCTTACGAAAAAACACTGAGAAGTCGCCTACTCTGGATGGAAAAATCAAGATTGATGCGAAAAATTTTGCAATAGCCGAGACACTTGTTGAGGATATCGAAAACCTGAAAGCACAAATAGATACCGATTTCACAATCAAAGGGACTCTTGCCCAGCCTGTTGTGAATGGTGCCGGCAAACTACATATCAACAACATCCTTATTCCTATTGCCGGTCTTGAGCTAACTGATACCTCACTTGATATTTTAGCAGACAACAGCAAGCTGAAAATCAATGGCATTTTCAACTCGGGGAAAGGATCCATGGCCCTTGACGGCACAGCGCTTCTGGATGCAGAAAAAAACTACCCTGCCCTCCTCACTTTAAAAGGAAAAAATTTCAGGCTTGTGAACCTGCCGGAAATCCAGGTATATCTTTCGTCTGATCTGACCATGGAAAAGAAAACAAACCTGAATCTTCTTTCCGGTACCATAGAAATCCCCAAAGCGGATATATTGCTCCGGAATTTACCACAGGGAACAGTAACAGCATCCCCGGATATTGTGATTGTGCAGGAACAAAAAGAAGAAACAGACACAAAATCTCCCATGCAGATGGATCTAAAAGTGCGTCTTGGGAAAAAAGTTTATTTCGCAGGATTTGGGGTAAACGCCTTTATCGACGGGCAATTAAATGTTACAGCAGAGCCTGAAGAGCAGATGCTTGGAAGTGGTGAATTCCATATCAGACAGGGAAGTTACAGAGCATACGGGCAGGATCTTGAAATTGAAAATGGCGTTATCTCCTTTCCGGGAGGCCCGCTTACCCAGCCGGGAATAAACCTGCGTGCCACAAGATCCGTTGGAGATGTGGTTGCCGGAATTTCTGTTATTGGTTCTGCTAAAAGACCTCGCATTACCACATTTTCAAGACCTCCTATGTCGGAAAGCCAGACGCTTTCTTATATCATTACCGGTGCATCTCCCAGCACAGGCGGCGCAAAGCTTTCTGTTGGCCGACAGATAAACAACAAACTTTCTGTCTCCGTCGGCACCGACACAAAAACCGGTGACAGCCAGTTTGTTGCAAGGTATCGTTTAAGCAGAAAAATAAATGTGGAGACCACCACTGGAACCAGCAGTAATGCTGCGGATAT
>JAOZLM010000010.1 GCA_029934815.1 Desulfocapsa sp.
GTAACGCCTTTTGGCAGTTTGGCAAGTTTCGGCTTGACCACGGTTGCCCATGGCTGACCATCACGCATCTCGTAAAAGATGATTGATGCATGGCCTTTAGAGGCATGTTCTACGCCCTTGGTGTTCTCATCAAATTTGACCATAACAGTCTTGGCCTTGTCTCCCTTTCCAACAACGATGGAGATACTCTTGGCTTTATTCGATTTTCCAACAATTTTACCCTTGTAAACAGGTCCCTTGGATTGTTTTGCTTTTGCTTCAACTGCAGGTTTTGCAGCTTTTGTGGTAGAGCTTGTGTCCTGATTACATCCGGTCACCAAAAACGATGCCATGATGCAAAACGGAATGAGCTTAATCATACTTCTCTTCATACTTCCTCCTTTGTTGAGATATGAGATTGCAATGGTAAAAATTCTTTGCAATATTTCATGCTTCTATCAATATATGCACAGTACGTGCCATTAACATGCACAAATGATACATAACCGTTGTTGTGAGAAAAAAATAGTAAAGCAATTTTACATGGGGTGCAAATTTATTATACGCAGTGTTTTTGCTGAAAAGTAAAGAGGAAAGTAGTGTTTTTGTCTGTAAACAGTTTAGTTAAATAATTAAGAAACCGTGGTATCAGGGTGTTGACAACTTGTGGGAATTACTATCGTTAATATTGTTGTGCCAGCTGGCAAAATAAAATGAATATATATTCATTTTATTTTGCATCGGAAGTAATTGTCAGGTAAAGAAAATTGGCACCGTTACTGTGTGGTATATGTTTGCCTGTGTCATCTGCGGACTCTTAATGTTACTGCTGATAGAGAGCTTTTAAAATCTGATCTCTGCGATTTCGTTTTTGGTTTAAAAGTATGACAAAAGAACGGCTTGATTTACCGTCGGGAATATACCCTGCATAGCAGAAGACCCCTGTTTGGTTGAGTGTCCCGGATTTCATTCTGGTGCCATATTTTATAGGGATAAGAGATGCGTGTGGCCGAAAATGTTCCAGTACTGTGATTAATGCTTCTGGAGTGGTTCGGTTTTTAGTTGAGATTCCTGATCCTTCGACAATCGTGATTTGTTGACTGGTGAGTTTGAGTTCCTGAGAAATAAAATCATTCATAACATTCCGGCTTTTTTTCCAGGTGGCTGGTAAGCCAAATCGCTTTACGCCGAGAGCCAGATACAGTTGGTTAGCCATGAAATTGTTTGATGAGAGCAAACAGGATTTAACAAGTTCAGAAACGCTTTCGCTGGCCTTAAAATCAATCAATACTTGTGCGTTGGCAGGTACCTGCCCATGTTTCAAGGTACCCTTTATCCTAATTCCTTCTATTTCCAGAAATGCCTGAAAAAGTTCGCCACTATAACGAAGACTATTGGAAAGTGTTCCCTCTTGTGGAAAGGCATCAACATTTACCCGGTGGTATCCACTCGTCAGTTGGCTGCCAACATATCCCATTAAGGGAATAAATGGCGTTTGGGACTCGGGAGATTGTATTCTTGCCCCCCTATAGACATGAAGGGGTAAGCTGTTAAAGTTCACTGCAAGGGCAGAATTGTTGGCGTCGTAGGGATTTTTTGAAGCAGCTGAACCATCAGGTGATGAATCAAGTGCAAACGAAAAATCATCAAGGATAATATCATGAATTTCAGTAAGTCCTGATTCTGCAACAAGCTCTGTAAGCTGAGCCACCTTTTCAGAGACAAGGAACGGATCGCCAAAGCCCTGAATGATTAGATTTTGATTTTTGTCGAGGTAAAGTTTTGTATGAAATGCAAAATCGGGACCGAGGATTTTAAGCGCAGCAAGGCTTGTTACCAGCTTAATTGTGGATGCTGGAATAAAAGGTGTTTTGAGATTGGCGGAGTAGAGTATTTTTCCGTTTTTTGCAAGAGCATAGCCGCCATTCTGAATCTGTTTTTGAAGAGCTGGTATTTCTGCTGCGAAAAGGAAAGGGCTAAAACAGAGAAGGTGTGCAAAAAGAAAAACTGCTCCGAAAAAAAGAAAAGTCGTTTTCCGGAGCAGTTTCAATGGAGCTGAATCGATGGCGAAATTAAATCTTCGGCAGCTTTTCCATGGAAGCAGCAATTGCTTCTTCAGGATAATCGTAGTTGTGCAGATCACCTGAGAAATATTTATCATACGATGCCATATCAATAAGACCATGACCTGAGAAGTTAAAGAGGATGGTCTGTGGCTTATCAAGCTCACGTGTCGCTTCAATAATGGCACCACGAATGGCATGACAGGTCTCAGGAGCAGGTATTATACCTTCAGTTCTGGCAAAGAGAACTCCGGCCTCAAAACATTCGAGCTGCTGTACTTTTATAGGGTCGATGATCTTCTCGCGAACCATAGCGGAAACGATTGGAGCCATTCCGTGATAACGAAGGCCACCAGCGTGGATTCCAGGTGGAATGAAATCGTGTCCCAGGGTGTACATATTCAGCAGTGGGGTGGTTTGGGCAACGTCACCAAAATCATAAGCAAGTTTCCCCCTGGTTAGAGTGGGGCAGGACGCTGGTTCAACACCAACAAAACGAATTTTCTTGCCATCAAGATAATCAGGTATATAAGGAGCCGCAAGGCCTGCAAAGTTTGATCCGCCACCACAGCAGCCAAGAATAACATCCGGATAATCACCTGCAATCTCCATTTGCTTCTTTGCTTCAAGACCGATAATGGACTGGTGCAGGATTACATGATTAAGAACTGAACCAAGTGCATAGTTCGTGTCATCACGTCCTGCTGCATCTTCAATGGCTTCTGAGATGGCAATACCAAGAGAACCTGCAGTATCAGGATATTGCTCTCTGATCTGACGCCCGATAACAGTGTCTTCACTGGGACTTGCTACAATTTCAGCACCAAATGTGTGCATCATGGATTTACGGTATGGTTTCTGGTCAAAGGAAACCCGGACCATATACACTTTGCATTTAATACCAAACTTCTGGGTAGCAAAAGAGAGGGCAGAGCCCCACTGACCAGCACCGGTTTCTGTTGCCAGGCGTTTGATGCCTTCTTTAGCATTATAATAGGCCTGAGGAACTGCAGAGTTTGCTTTGTGAGATCCAACAGGAGAAACACCTTCATTCTTGAAATAGATTTTTGATTTGGTACCAAGTGCCTGTTCAAGATTTCTGGCACGAACCATTGGAGATGGGCGCCAGATTTTAAGAACGTCCTGAACTTCTTCAGGGATATCGATAAAGCGTTCCTGAGACATTTCCTGTTCAAGGAGAGACATGGGGAAAATCGCACCAAGTTTATCAGGTCCCATGGGTTCCATGGTCTCGGGATCAAGGGGAGGTAATAGACCATTTGGAATATCCGGGCCAACGTTGTACCACTGAGTCGGCATTTGATCGTCGCGGAGGGTGATTTTTTTGGTAGTCATGGAAATCTCCTTATAAATTTAGTCAAATTCAATAGTTTCGCACAATACTTGAATTCTTAACATGATCATTGGTCTTGAGCAACAGGATTTCTAGCACCGGTGATGAATGGTTAGCCGGTACTCACTAAAGTTCCTGCCAGCTTGTCTTGAGAATTTCAGATGAAAGAAAATCGTCCTGACTTTTTCCAAGGATTGCTGCAATTGCCTCCAGAGGTTTGACTCCGGCTTCGCTGGCACGACTGATTACTTTCATTTCGATGGAGCCATTTTCAAGAATTGTGAGGGATTCAATAAGAGGTCGTATATTTATCTCTTTTGTTTTGCGCTTTCGTGTGCGTTTTACGATAAAAGTATCACAATCCATAAACTGAGTCAGCAGTGGAATTTCTGAATCTGCAAGTGCGGGGTGTAAGGTGATGGAATACGAATTTACCACCTGCTGCGGAACAGCTCCACTATGTATTTTGATGTCAAGAACGTTCAGTCCTGGAGGCATCTGTGAATTGAGCCTTGTTTTTATCTCTTCCAGATCTGCAAGAGGAGCGGGTAAGTCCATAACAAAATACTCCGCCATACTTCTGGTACCAACAGGGAGAGCAGGGCCAAAGGAAACTTTTGGTGATGGGTTAAATCCTTTAGAAAAATTGGTTTGGATGTTTGCCCGTCGCAAAATTCGGAAGACCACTTGTAAAATTTCCAAATGCCCAAGGTAACAGATATCACCTAAGCGGGAATAGCTGACCATATATTTAATGTGCAGCTCTTCATTCTCAGGTTTTGGAGTTTCTTTTTGCGGATGAGTGGCTTGTTCAGGATCACATTTCTTGCCGGTCTGTTTTCTGTCAATGACTATAGGTTGCAGGGTTTTAAAGTCACATAACCCGCATTTCTGGCAACTGTGGTAACGACAATCAGGAGTGTAATGTTCGCCAAGCCCCTTCTGCAGTTCATCTTTTAGAAAGCTTTCATCAATACCACTGTGCAGATGCTGCCATGGCAGGACAGTTTCAAGATCTTTGGCAAGTAAGTAATCAGTAAGAACGATGTCACATTCCTCTGCCGATTTTTGCCAGCGTTCAAGATTGAAATAGTCTGACCAGCCGTCAAGTCGCGCACCATTATTCCATGCGCTTTCAAGCAGTCGTGACAGTCTTCTGTCACCTCTCGAGAAAACTCCTTCAAGGAAACTCTGTTCAGGGTCATGCCATTTCAGGTTGATGCCTTTGCGAGGAAGCATACGTTTAAGAGCGTTAATTTTTGCACGACTCTCTTCCATGGGAATCTGAGCATTCCACTGAAAAGGTGTATGGGGCTTAGGGATAAAAGTGCCAACGCTGACATTTATCTGCTGCTTTCCTGGTGCTGCCTGGTTTCCTATCTTTTTGGTTTTTTTGGCAAGTTCTGCAATGGCTTCGATATCTTCGTCTGTTTCAGTCGGCAGGCCAATCATAAAATAGAGTTTCATCACCTTCCAGCCTAAGCCAAATGCATCACGTGAGGTGTTCAGCAGATCTTCTTCGGAAATACCTTTATTGATCACTCTTCGTAAACGTTCACTGCCAGCTTCAGGTGCCAGTGTAAAGCCGGTTTTACGGACTCGTTTAATCTCGTCCATAAGTTCAGGTGTCAGTGTTCCAACACGCATGGAGGGCATTGAAACGGAGATTGCTTCTGATGCAAAGCGGTTCATTAGCTGTGGGAGACTGGTGGACAGGCAGGAATAATCACCGGTGGAAAGGGAAAGCAGTGCCAGTTCGTTAAAACCTGAATTCTCAATACCCTGACAGGCCAGATCAAAGATTTGTTCAGGTGTACGTTCCCTTACTGGTCTGTATATTATTCCGGCCTGACAAAATCTGCAGCCTCTGGTGCAACCTCTTGCTATCTCTACTCCGAGCCTGTCATGGACTATTTTTGAATTGGGAACAAGGGGATGTAAGAGGTGATCCATTGCTGAAAGATCAGCAAGAACCCTTCTTGTAACTGAAGGGAAATCTGTTTGTAATGATTTGATTTCACTGATCTCGTTGTTTGCATTATAAACCGGCTGAAAAAATGAAGGAATATAAACTCCGGGAATTGCGGCTAGCATCCGGAGAGTTTTACTACGGGAAAGCATGTCAGCTTTTGCAGTTTTTATGCAGTTAGCAATTTCAACTACTGCCTCTTCACCATCACCTAGCAAAATTGCATCAAAAAAGTCGGCAACTGGTTCCGGATTTAAACTGCACGAGCCGCCACCCAGAATAATGGGTGAATTCTCATCACGGTTTGCTGCACGAAAAGGGATACCTGCAAGATCGAGTACCGTCAGAATATTTGTGTAACAGAGTTCATAGGGCAGGGTAAAGCCGATCAAATCAAAGTTTTTTAAAGGACGATTATTCTCAAGAGAACTCAAAGGCAATGCTTTGTTGCGAAGAATTTTTTCCATATCCTGATCGGGGCAGTAGCAGCGTTCAGCAAGAATATCCTCATGGGAATTTAAAATATGATACAGGATTTGTAATCCCTGGTGAGACATACCAATTTCATAGAGATCCGGGAATATCAATGCACAGCGCATTGCGGTGTCATCCCATTCCTTTATCGTAGCATTGTACTCATGACCCAGATAACGTCCTGGTTTATTGACGAAAGGGAGTGTTTCTCTTAGTTCGAAGTTTTTTTTCATATCTGTGTAGTATCTTTAAGTGATAGCTGTTTGTTTGGTCCTTACCTGGCGAAAAGCCGCAATATAGTTACAATCCAGCTACTCATTTACTGAAAATTAGTTGACTTTTCAAGAGGGGATGATGTATTCAATGAAGTATCTGATAAGTTCCATAAAAAATAACAGGTTACAAAGGTATTTATTTATGAGGAGTTGTAAAGCTGTTTTTCCCATATTCTGTCTGCTTCTGTTTATGCTTTTTTCTGCATCCTCACAAGCTGCCGGGGGTGTTATTGACGATGTGCAATTTCATGTAAACAGTGATGGCAGTGAGTCTGTAATTTTCCACCTAAACAGTGCCTCACTGCCCAAGGCATTTGCTCTTAAAGGTGAAAAACCCCGTGTTGTTTTTGATTTTATGGATACTCAGCTGGCAAAAACTATACCCTCTGTGATTAGTACAGATGGCCGTATGGTTGAAAAGATCCGTATGGGGCGTCATAGTGAAAAAACCCGTGTTGTGCTTGATCTTGCGTCTGCGAGTGTCGTGAATTTTGATCAGGATTTTGATGCAAGCCAGAATATCCTGACTATTAGTCTTTATTCGGCAGCTTATCCGCCAAAAACAGAGGAAGTAGTTGAAGAAGTCAGTGCAGTTGAAATTGTAGAAGAAGCGGCTGAAGTTGTTGAAACCGTTGAAGTCGTAGAGGTAGTTGAGACAGCAGCTATTATCACTCCTGTACAAGAAGAACGTGTAGCCGAGCCAGAAGACGTTGTGGATATTGTACCGGTGGTAGAAGAAAATCCACTGAATCCTGAAGCATTGCTTTCCGACGTGAGCTTTGAAAACACTTCTAATAAAGGTGAAATGGTTCTCTTTAAGCTTAACGGCTTTTATCCTCCAGAGGTAAGCGGAGAGGAAAATGGAACCCCAAAGGTTACCTGTGTTTTCGCAGGAGCACGAATGGGCGCAGAGTTAGTAAAAGAACAAAGCCCTCAAGGGGAATTTATTGAAAAAATTATTGTTGAGCAAGAAGATGAGTCGGCTCCAATCTTTGTGACCTTAGAGCTGGTTCCTAATAAAAACTATGATCTGCAACAGGTCTTTTTTAAGGAAGATAATCTTTTTGTCATCATTGTTAATTCTTATGATGCAATGGCTGAACCTGCTGAGTAACAACTCCTTATGGCCAGAGTTGAGTATTAAAACTTTTCGGTACTGGCAGTGAAAAATCTGTTTTGCCGGACTGATCAAAACCTGAAATATTTTCAAATTCTATTCTGATTGCTGCCCCCCACGGAAGTTCTGTTATCCGGATTTCCGTGTGTACGCTGCAGGCTGTCTTTCCGCTTTTAACATCCCCATACTGTATTTCCGCTAGTACATCTCCGTTTTCCTCCAAAAAGAGATAGGATAAGAGCTCTTTCTTTTCCATGTCAATCTGCAGATGGACAGAACCAGTTGTGTAAGGCCCTTTTGGAGTTTGCAGTCTGAGCCAGATACTGTTATCGCTTCCTCTCCCTGATTCTTCCACTATCAGTTTACGCAAGGGAAGGCGGCCGCTGAGGTAGGCAAACCAGTCTCCCAGTGCGAGGATTAAAGGAACTTCATTACGAATAGCAAGGCTGCGAACATTACCGCGGATATGCAATTTTTGGGTGGCTTTGAGTATCTGGAATGTTTTTCCATTGCCTGCAAAAGCAAAAACGGCCTGTCCTAATGGGTTGCTGACAATAAACTTCACAGAAGATGGTGACTGCAGAGCCAGGTATCCTTCAATAGCGCTATCCCCAGCCGGACTTTCCCAAAACATCTTCATGTCTGTATCAAAACTTTGAAAACATTGCTGTTCCTCTTGCTGCATTCCACGGATAATGTCTTCCACTGCTTTGCTTTCTTCCTCTGTCAGCGCTTCATCCCAGGGTTTTTGTGCACAACCGGAGAAGATCAGCAAGGACAGTATGCAGCTGACAGCAATGAATAGTTGAAAAAAATCATTTGTCTTATAAGGCATTAATCAGATCCTGCATTTGTTTCTGTTTTCCCATGTTTTTAAACAGTCTCTGTGCTTCTTTATATGCGTTCAGTGCTTTTTCCTGTTTACCAAGTTTCAGGTAAATGTCGCCTAGATGTTCATGGATATACGGGTCATTTGGTTCCATCTCTAACGCTTTTTTAATCTCCTGGGTGGCTAGGTTTAACTCTCCCATACGAAAATAGACCCAGCCAAGACTGTCTCTGATATATCCATTGCCGGGCTTCAGTTTTATTGCTTTTTGAATATAAGAGAGTGCCTGTTCCAGATTGATCCCCATATCGGCCCAGGTGTATCCGACATAATTTAAGGCCTCGGCGTGTTCAGGATCAAGTTCAAGTAATTTGGCCATTTGCAGCAGTGCAAGCTCTCTTTTGTTCTCTTTTTCCAATAGAAGGCCGTATTCAAAATATACTTTAGTGGAGTTGGGATGCACTCCAAGAGCAGCATCAAGTGTGCTGTAACTGTTCTGAAAAAGACCCTGCTCCATATAGAGTGAGGCCAGAAGTGTGTAAAGTTCCGGTGAACTGTCTTTGTTGCCTTCAATGGTTTTTTGCAGCAGCGTAATGGCGGTTGTGAATTGTTTTTTCTCCATGTAAATACGAACCTGCAATGAAAGCGCATCTTCATGGAAACTGGAATCCTGTTTAATCATTTTTAGTAGCGTTAAGGCACGATCAGTATCTTTTTGCTGATAGCGAATAATGGAAAGCATATAGATCGCTTCCTCATTTTCTTTGCTTATAGCTAATGGCTCAATGATAGCCGCTGCTTTTTCCAGTTCCTCAGTACGTAGATATAACCTTGCTATGACGAGATCAATTGTGTCAGGGTCGTTACTGCTTTCCCGTAGTTCGTTAAGGATTGTAAAAGCGGGTTGTTCTTTATTCTGCAAGAGGAGCACATGGACAAGGCCAAGACCGCCACGCAGATCTTCTGGATTGTTTTTGTAAATAATACGATGCTGCTGTTCTACTTTTTCGTAATCTTTTCGCAGGGCATAGTAATCAGACAGCTCAAGGGCAAGTTCCACAGACCAGTTTATTTCAAGAGCTTTTCGGTAGTATTTTACTGTTTTTTCGTGATCTTCTGTTCGTTTGGCAAGGCGTGCCAGATACAGATAAGCAAAAAGAGAATCAGGGTTAACCAGCAGTGCATCTTTTAAGGTTTGTTCAGCTTCAGAAAACTGATTTTGCTGGGATTGCAGGAAACCAATACGAAGCAGGAGAGTATCATCTTCCGGAGTGAGAACTAACACCTCCCTGTAAAGTTGTATCGCTTCGTCGATTTCTTCATTTCGAATGACCAGGCGTGCAAGAAACAATCTGTCAACGGTGTCATCAGGATATTGTTGTATCGATTTTCGCAGCCACTCTGCTGCCTTTTGTGGCTTACCCATTCGCATAAGAAGAACGGGAAGTCTTCTTAAGATATATTTGGAGTCACTGTCACAAATTAATGCTTTTTCAAAAGCCTCTTCTGCTTCCTGGAAATGTTTGTTGTTTTCGGCATGGATGCCCAATAAAAGATAGAAGTAGGAGCATGAACTGTCTGGCATTTCAACGGTAAGATTTGCAACCATTTCCTCCTGCGAAGATTCAGGCGGGTGGTGCAGCACGTCGTCTGGAGCCGTTGCGCATGAACTGAAAAGCAGCAGGCAGCAAAGTAGTGAACGCTGAATGGTTGTTTGTAATGTGCTCATCCTATACCGGGCAGGTTTTTTACAAGACGCAGAACATCCTGATGAATTTCTTCAATGGATCGATTCGCATCGATTCTTTTAATGCAGGGAAGATCCATCTCTTCAAACTGTACTTTCACTTTACGTAAATATTCTTCTTTTTCAAAATCATTCAACTTGTCGCCACGGTTTTCAGTGATACGGGTAACACCTGTTTGGATTGGTGCATGAAAAAGCAATGCAAGATCAGGAACAGGAGCAAAATCATTTTTTTGAAGAATCAGTGCAGGGTCAAGGCCGGCTGCACCCTGATAGGCGATTGTGGAAAGATAATAGCGATCCAGTAAAACAACTTTACCACTGGCCAGCGCTGGAGCGATAAGCGTTTCAACATGTTCTTTTCTATCTGCTAAAAAAAGCTCCAGTTCATCTTCACGGCTGGTATTTTCACGATTTGAGTAGAGGGCTCGAATTTTTTTTCCATAAGCTCCGTTGGTGGGTTCAAAACTACTGATAACATCAACGCCTTTTTCTTCGAGTAGTTGAGCTAGAAGTTTTAACTGGGTAGACTTTCCGGTTCCGTCTGTACCCTCAAAAACGATTAGTAATCCTTTTGTATTTGCCACTGTGGTTTAATTCCTATGCTTTTTTTCTGTTTTTGCAAATAGAGTGGGCCATGGTAATTGCTGCCTGCAGGCTGTTTGGGCTTGCAATTCCTTGTCCGGCAATATCGTATGCTGTGCCGTGGTCAACTGACGTCCGGACAATAGGTAAACCAAGTGTTACGTTTACACCATCGTCAAAATGGAGAAGTTTAAAGGGAATAAGCCCCTGATCATGGTACATGCAGATAACAGCGTCGTATTCACCCTTGTTTGCTTTAAAGAAAACAGTATCAGGAGGAAAGGGTCCTTGCAAGGGGATACCAAGAGATGCCGCATTTTTCATGGCCGGAACAATTATACGCTGTTCTTCGTCTCCAAACATTCCACCTTCGCTGGCGTGCGGGTTTAGTGCCGCCACGGCAATTTTTGGACGGGATATATTAAAGTCCTGTCGTAAACTCTGCCAGGTTGTCTGAAATAATTCGAGAAGTGATTCACTGTTGAGTAGAGACGGTATTTCAGCAACAGCGCAGTGTATGGTAGCAAGAGTGACCTTTAGGCTGTCTCCGGCCATCATCATTACCTGGCTGTTTACTTTGCAAAGATCTGCCAGCATTTCAGTGTGGCCGGGGTAATGCTGTCCACTTAACTGTAAGGCTTCTTTTGAGATTGGGCAGGTACAGATTCCTGAGAAATAATTGTTCTGTATGCCTTTCACTGCCTGAAGAATAGCTTCTACCATTGCAATGGAGGTTTCTTTGGAAAAGCTTCCCGGAGTGATTTTGTCTTTTGCAAGGTTAGAAGTCACATACACTGGGATAGTGCTTTTTTCGTGAGGAAGCTCATTCCCTGGTATCCAGGGGATGAACGAACAGCTGATTGAAAGTTTTGCTGCGTAATACTCAAGCACATTAATATCACCAACTATAACAACAGGAATTTTCTGTTTATTGGCAGAAGTAACATACTTCAGGATTATTTCAGGGCCAATTCCGGCGGGACAGCCCATGGTAACAGCAAGTGCTTGCATAAGTTTTCAGTTAAAAACAGTTTTGTAGGTGTTCTATTTTTGGCTTTTTATTCTTCTCAATTAAGATAGAGATAACGTCAAAGCGAGCGGCTTGATTTTTGATTTTATTTCGGGTCATATAGTCCAGGGCTATACGACTGAGTTGTGCCTGCTTATTTGCAGTCACTGCTTCAAATGGCTGTCCGAAGAGCAATGAAGTTCTTGTTTTGACCTCTATAAAAACGAGTGTTTTTTTGTCTGTTGCAATGATATCAACTTCCCCCGATTTTTGCCTGTAATTTCTGACAACAATCTGAAAACCCTTTTCTTCCAGATATACAGTGGCCAGATCTTCTCCGCGATTTCCAAGGTTGATACGTGATTTAGTCACGGCTGTGTACTACTCCATTAAATGATTTCCGGTGGTGAGGAGTGATGCCATGTTCTTTGATGGCATTTCGATGTTGCAGAGTTGGGTAGCCCTGATTTTTTATAAAATTATAGTTCGGATATTTATGGTGTAATTTGGCCATCATTCCATCTCGTGTAACTTTTGCAATAATTGATGCAGCGGCTATGGAAGCAGAACGGGACTCGCCTTTAATCAGTGCTTCCTGAGGAGTGGCCATGGGAATGGGGAATTTACCATCTACCAGAAGGAAATCCGGTTTAAACCCCTGTTTTTTAAGTTGGAGAACCGCTCTCTTCATGGCCAGTAGAGATGCCTGGAGGATATTGATTTTGTCAATGATCGTATGGGAGACTACACCAATACCAATGCAAGCATCTATCTCATGCAAACAGGAAAACAGATGTTCACGAGATTTTGCTGAAAGTTTTTTGGAGTCTAAATATAGAGAATGCTGGCAGGTGGCGGGCAGGATGACGGCAGCAGCAACTACGGGTCCTGCTAATGGGCCACGGCCGACTTCATCAAGACCTGCAACAACAGAGTAACCCTGTTGCTGCAGGTTTCTTTCGATTGTGAAATTATCCCCCGAAGGAGGATTAAACAGTGCTTTGGGCAGCTGTTTATCGCACAAGAAAACCACGCTCGCGAATACGTGCAGCCTTACCACGTCTTTCACGAAGATAGAAGAGACGTGAACGACGAACACGGCCACGGCTTACAACTTCAATTTTCTCAATACGAGGGTTGTGAAGGGCAAATGTTTTCTCAACGCCAATACCGTGAGACATCTTGCGGACGGTGTAAGATGCACACATCAGACCTTTTTTACGCTTAAGAACGACGCCCTGAAAAATCTGGACACGCTCTTTGTTGCCTTCGATGATGCGGATATGTACCTTAACGGTATCGCCTGGGCGAAAGTCAGGGTGATCCTGGCGCATCTGCTCCAATTCAATTTTGTCAATAATCGTGCTCATAATAACTCTTCCGTTGTTTATCATTTAGCTGCATCAAGTATGCAGCGTTCTGGTTAGTTCAAATTAAATAGTAAATAAGTTTAGCAACCGTCATTCCGGACTTGATCCGGAATCTTTTGTTATAACTATGAGATTCCGGATCAAGCCCGGAATGACGGGGATGACTATGTTTTAAAAAACTAAAAAATCTGTTTCCATCAAAATGCTATACACTCAGTAATCGATCTAAAACAATCGATACAGCAGAACGTACAGAAAGATGATTATATTCTGTGTTTCCACCAACTGGCATAAGGCTGAAATCAGCCATTTCCATTACTTCTGAAGTCAGTCCGTGGGCAGTGCCAAAGAGAAGCAACAACGCCTCTTTTTGTTTGATTTTCTCACGAACAACTTCATAACTCAATGTCTTTTCCTGCTTTCTGGCACTGGTTGTCAGCAATAGTGGCCTTGTATTTCGATTGGAGGTGATCTGTTCAATCACTTCTTCAAGGCTTGACGCAAGCGTCACTTTTGCAAGAGCTTCTTTACGTGCCGGGTTGTACTTTGCACCATGCCCGGTTTCCCAGTGTTCAAGGATTTCAGTGACCAGCTTTTGCTGATCTTCATAAGGGGTGACAATATAATAATTGTCGACACCGTATGTAGCTGACGCCCTTGCTATATCGTGGAGATCAAGGTTCGTAACTGCAGAACCGATAACTTCTCCAATTTTGTTGACCACAGGATAATGAACCAGGACAATGTCTACGCCGCTTTGGCTGCTATTCATTGTTTTTCCTGTAAGTCCCGTACGCTGTTGTACAGTTTGTTCTTTTTGAGTAATGCAACTTCCTGTTTGCTAAACCACTCATTCTGCAGAAGATCGGGTCGTCTGTCAATGGTTCGTTTAACTGATTCAAGAAATCGATACTCTTCAATTCGCTTATGGTCACCTGATAATAAAACTTCAGGAATTTCAACACCTTCAAACTCCCGAGGCCTTGTGTATTGAGGGTGTTTTAATAAATGTCTGCTGAAAGTATCCTTATCAGCAGAATCAGAACATCCAAGTACGCCAGGTAATAACCGTGTAACAGAGTCGATGAGAATCATAGCTGCCAGTTCTCCACCGGTAAGAATGTAATCACCAATGGATATTTCATCATCAACACTTCTTGCTCTGAATCGTTCATCCACGCCTTCGTAACGTCCACAGATAAGGATAAGATGATCGTCAGTGCTCAACTCTTCGGCCATTTTCTGTTTATACTGTTTTCCCTGAGGGCTGAGCAGTATAACACGGCCTTGTTTGTTCTCTTTTTTTACAGATGCAAGTGCTGCGGTTAAAGGTTCAGGTTTCATAACCATTCCCTCGCCGCCTCCAAATGGCCTGTCATCGGTCATGGAGTGCTTGTCTGTGGCAAAATCACGAATATTTGTGACTTTGATTTTTACCTGTTCTTTTTCTCTTGCTCTTCTGATGATTGACTCCTGTAAAGGAGACTCAAGCAGATCAGGAAAAATAGTCAGTACATCAAATTGCATGGGGTTATTGTTCCCCGGCATCGTCACCGTTGTTTATTTCGAGTAGCCCTGGTGGCGGTGCTATGGTCAAAAAGTTCTTATCCCGTTTTTCAATCATTCCGGGAATAAGTGGTATCAAAAACTCGTTATTGTCTTTCTTAACAACCAGCATGTCATGTGATCCGTTGTCAAAGAAAGACTCAACGCGGCCAACCGTCTGTCCATCAACCGTTAGTACAGTTAACCCTTCAAGTTCGTGAAGGTAGAATTCTTCTTCAGCAAGTACAGGAAGATCATGTTTAAGAGTGAGTACACCGCAACCTGCTAATTTCTCAGCCTGATTACGATCGGTAACTCCCTCAAGTTGTACCAGAACTTCCTTTTTACCAACACGCGCCTTATTCACTTTAAAAACAGGAAGAATAGTATCTTCTGTTGTTATAAGAGTGAGTTCTTTGTGACGCGTGATACTCTTTCCATCACCGGAAAAAGCAAAAAGCTTTAACTCACCTTTAATACCATGAGCTTTGGCAACTTTTCCAATAAGTACATACTTCTCTGCCGGATAAGAAAAGGTAATTGCCATTATATCCTGAAAAACCTATTCGAGGATATTCAGGCGGGATTTTTTGTCTTCTTTTCCCGCAGCAGCAGAGAGCAAGGAGCGCATGGCTCTTGCTGTTCTGCCCTGTTTGCCAATCACCTTGCCAAGATCATCTTTAGCCACAGAAAGATCTACAAGAATGGTGTCATCTTCTTCCGTGACAGTGACCTGTACATCGTCGGGACTGTCCACCAGTGACCTGGCAATATATGTGATTAGCTCCTGCATAATATATTACTCAGCTGGTGTAACTTTTTTCAGGATAGACTTAACGGTGGTGGAAGGCAGTGCGCCTCTTCCCATCCAGTCTTCAAGTTTTGCGTTGTCAATTTTAACAACAACAGGATCCTGAAGGGGGTCGTAAGTTCCTACAACATCAAGGAATTTACCATCACGTTTGCACTCACTGTCTGCAACTACTATACGATAAAAAGGCTTCTTTTTTCTGCCAAGTCTGGTTAAACGAATTCTAACTGCCATTTCCGATATATCCTCCGGATTATATTATCTTCTCATGCCTTTTGGCATTTTACGTCTTTTCTTGCCAGTCATACGACCGGGTTTGCCACGCATTTTCTTCATCATCTTCAGCATGGCGGCATAGCTTTTAATTACACGGTTAACATCGGCAACGCCGACACCGGATCCTGCTGCAATACGCTTTCTGCGACTTGCATTGATGATTTTGTGATTCTGCCGTTCCTTTCTGGTCATGGAGCGAATAATTGCCTCTGTTTTGGCAAGCTCCTTCTCATCAGGTTTGGGTGCATCTTTTAGTTGCTTCAGCTTGTTAATGCCGGGGATCATACCCATGATCTGATCCAGCGAACCCATCTTTTTAATTTGCTGAAGCTGCTCAAGGAAATCTTCAAGGGTAAATGTGGATGTTTGAAGTTTCTTGGCAAGCTTGGCTGCTTCTTTCTGATCAACAACCGATTCTGCTTTCTCAATCAAGGTGAGAACATCACCCATACCGAGAATTCTTGATGCGATACGATCAGGGTGGAAAATCTCAAGTGCGTCAAGACCTTCACCAACACCTACAAATTTTATGGGCTTGCCGGTGACATGTTTAATGGAAAGAGCTGCACCTCCTCGTGCATCACCTTCCATTTTGGTCAGGACAACACCACTTATTTCAAGATCCTGATTAAACTTGTCGGCAACGGTAACTGCATCCTGACCCGTCATGGAATCTGCAACAAAAAGCACTTCCGACAGCGGTACTGCTCTTTGAATTTCTTTCAACTCACCCATGAGGTCTTCATCAACGTGAAGACGACCGGCGGTATCAAAGATCAGAGTGTCATAGCCTTTATCTGATGCAGCGTCTAATGCATTGCGACAGATATCGACTGGTTTCATATCCGTAGTCGACGGATGAACCGGAACATCAAGCCGCTCACCAAGAACAGTTAACTGGTCAATGGCAGCAGGGCGGTAAACATCAGCAGGAACCAGATAAGGTTTACGTCCCTTATCTTTTAACATCTTAGCAAGTTTTCCAGCGGTAGTTGTTTTACCAGAACCCTGTAAACCGGCCATCATGATAGTTACCGGTTGGCGGCCATCAAGACGTATCTGCTCAGTATTGCCACCAAGAAGCTCAACAAGCTCTTCGTGAACAATCTTTATTACCTGTTGCCCGGGAGAAAGTTTCTTGGTGACTTCAAGCCCAATAGCTTTTTCAGTAATCTTGGCAACAAAATCTTTAACAACCTGTAGATTGACATCTGCTTCAAGAAGAGCCATGCGTACTTCCCGCATGGAATCCTTAATATTCTCTTCTGAGAGTTTTCCGGCACCACGAAGTGTTTTGAAAACGCCTTCGAGGCGGTCTGTTAAATTGTCAAACATGTCAGTTCGTTATTTGTCTATTCAGTATGTTATTGCGGTGGGTTGTTGTAGGCCACCACTCAAGTTAAGTCAATGCGTTCACGATTTTCCAGCGCCAAAAAGCATGTTATGGAAGGAAAATACAATACAAAACAGAGAAAAATACTTAAAAAAAATTATTCTGTCAAGCAACGAACGGTTTTGAGAGGAAAAAAGTGTTAAATGGCTATTTTTTCCGGAAGGGATTCCTTTTCATCAGGGGTGGAATTATCCTCGTTTGTCTGAAAAAGAGCTATTATTTTTTCGAGTTTATCGGCCATCTGGGACATGGCCAGAGACGCCGGAGCGTCAGGACTTAATTCACAGACAGGCATATATGCTTTCAATGCTTCTGCTATGGCTTTGTCCTCAGGAATGTTGCCAAGGGGTGGGATTTCAATACCAAGGTATTTTGAAACCATCTGCTTGAGTTTGTTTTTATTTACTTTTCCATTGGACATGTCTCTGTTTATCACAAGAAGGGGATGGAAATAATATAACGCCTGCTGTGCTTTTTCTTTGGCACCGGCCTGAGTTTGTTCTGCTAGTTCTAACACTTCGGCAAGTGATGAAAAGCTTTGTTTTTTAAGTGTTGCACTCACCTGGCTAGTGGAGAGAAAACTTCCAAGCACTTTTCGGATGGTAGCCAGTTGCAGAAAATTATAAAAATCCATAATTGCTGTAGGTTCTGGCAGGGTGACACAAAGCTGGATATCTCCAAACATAAAAAAATCGAGCGAATGGTAGCTGGTACCTGCGCCAACATCAATGAGGACGACATCAACATCCAACGTTTTCAGGCTACGCAGCAACCGTTGTTTTTCCTGAAAGCTCATATTGGCTGTTTGTAGTGTGGAATCGTTTCCCGGAATCAGTTGCAGACCGTTCAGGGAATAAAAGGTATGGACCACATCCTGAATGGAGTCCACTTTTCTGGTAAGAAAATCAGCAAGCGAATGTTTGGGGTTAAAAAGACCAAAGAGCAGGTGGGCATCGGCACCTCCGATATCAAGATCAACCAGACATACTTTTTTCCCTTTCTTGGCAAGGAGCAGAGCAAGGTTGCAGAGAATCATTGTTTTCCCTGCTCCGCCTTTTCCCGATCCTATTGAAATGGTGACTGCCATGTCTGTCTAACCTTGCCGTTGCAGAAATGAGTTATTTATTTCTTTGCTTTTCGCCTGTTGCGAATCTTGTAAATAAGTTTTGCTGATTTTAATATTTCAGCCATATTTGTTTTTTTGTCTGCAGATCCACTCCACAGTTGCCACCCCTCCTTTGAATGCAGGGTTAGCTTCCCATTTTCACAGCTTAATGTCGCATCAATGAGAATGTCGGTAGCTTCAGGTCTTACTGGCTTTGGTGCCAATGCCGCAAGAACCGGTTTTGCATGTTGGATACAGGAGGAGCAGAGCTCGGATGAGTCCTTTCCAAACAGATTGAGTACTCCGCCGCAATCTTTGCAAAATTTCATTAGCTAACAGTTTTAGTATATACAATATTTTCCATGTTCACTCGTTTCTATGGTCACTTTTCTATCTTTTCGGCCAGAT
>JAOZLM010000143.1 GCA_029934815.1 Desulfocapsa sp.
GTCCGGAATGACAGAGTTGGAACTTTTTACGACGCCATCAACTCTTGGAATATAACCACTTGTCCAGCATATTGAAAACAATATCTCGTTTAATCGGCTTGGTTATATAATCATTCATTCCTGATTCCAGACAGAGTTCCCGGTCACCTTTCATGGCATTAGCTGTCATTGCAAGGATGGGGATATCCGTAAATCCCAGTTTACGAATTTGTCTTGTTGCTTCATGTCCGTCCATTTCCGGCATCTGCACATCCATAAGAATGGTGTCGTATTTTTCAGGATCGCTGCTGAACATATCAACTGCAATTTTACCGTTTGCTGCGACGTCCACACTGTAACCGGCTTTTGTGAGGATCATGGAGGCCAGTTTCTGGTTTACAAGATTATCCTCAACCAGCAAAATGGAGACAGACTGCTTAATCTCTTCACGTACAGAATATTGGGTAACAAGTTTTTTGTTCTCTTTTGCCTCGTCATCGTCATTCACATGGCCAAGGGTTCTGGACAGGGTACGTAAGAGGATCGAACGTCTTGCTGGTTTGCTTAAAAAAGCAGAAAAACCGGCTTCTTTACATTTGCTGGCAAGTTTTTCGGTGGAAGATGTATAGGCAAGAAATGGAATATCTTTAGCGTGTAAATCAGAAGCTCTGATCATTCTGGCCAGTTCAAATCCGGAAATTACGGGCATCTGCAGATCGATAATAACCAGATCAAAAGGTTTTCCGTCCTCTTCTGCCCGGGCAATGGTTGCCATGGCCATGGTTTCATCAAGTAGTGCTGTGGCCTCAATCCCTGCTTTAGTAAGAATGTGTTCGATGATATCGTTGTTGGCCTTATTATCATCAACAATAAGCATTTTCGTGCCCTTAATTTCAAGCTGACTCAGTTTTTTAGCATGGGAAACCGAGGATTTGTGCATTTTTGAGACAAAATGAAAAGTGGTGCCCTCTCCCTGCACACTTTCAGCCCATACTTTTCCGTCCATAAGGGTGGCGATTTTTCTACAGATGGAAAGTCCAAGGCCGGTGCCGCCGTATCTTCGGGTGGTACTGCCATCTTCTTGTTTAAATGCTTCAAAAATAGATTCGCATTTGTCAGCAGCAATACCAATGCCCGTGTCACGAATTAGACAATGCAAAACAATTTCTTTATCGTCTTCTTTCTCCACATTGATGGTAAGTTCAAGCTCCCCTTTTTCGGTGAATTTTGCAGAATTGCCCAAAAGGTTAACAAGTACCTGTCTGAAACGTCCGGGATCTCCACTGATGTTGGCGGGAAGATTGTCATCAATGCGGCACAGCACTTCAATTGGTTTCCCGGCTACCCGTGGTCGAACCAGTTCGCACACATCGTGAGCTGTTATTTCAGGATCAAAATCGATATATTCAAGGCTCATCTGCCCGGCTTCAACTTTAGAAAAATCGAGAATATCATTGATTAAAGCGAGTAAGGCCTCACCACTGCGTTTAATGGTTTCAGCACTGTCACGCTGTTCTTCGTCGAGTGTGGTGGAAAGAAGCATTTCGGTAAATCCGATAACCCCATTCATCGGCGTTCGGATTTCATGGCTCATGGAGGCCAAAAACTGACTTTTGGCGATGGAGGCAGATTCAGCGGTCAATTTGGCTTTGCGTAATTCCTTTGTCTGGGATTCTATTTCTGACTGCAGGGTTTTTGAGTAGTTTTCCTGATTCTCCTGAATGATTCGGTAGCTTTTTTCTTTCTCTTCCAGAGTCATCTGGTATTTTTTTTCAAGGACTGAAAACTTTCGATCAAACTGCTTTTTCTGGATAGCAAGCTTCTTTTGAGCGGCAGCGGATTGTTGTCTGCTACCAAAGAGTGTGCAGGTAAGGGATACTATATCTGCATGATCTGGCGGGGTGAAAAAGAGAGTCGCTTTAATCTCAGGAAGTGCAATTGCTGACCACTCAGTGTCATTTGTGACAATCTGGTAATCTTTTTCTGCACTTTTTAGAAGCGTTATAAGTTCTGTTTTGATAGCAGCATTGGGGACACTGGCTTCTGCTGTACTGTTCTCCTTTTCATTATGATCAACAATGAGACAGGAGGTAGCAGGTGTGAATTCGTAGAGAAGGCTGAGCAGTTCATCTATTTCCTTCTGATACGAGGTGACTGTGTCAAATATTGCAAAGCTTGCGGCCATGGTATTCTCCGAAAGTTTTTGTTATGACCGGGTGAAAGACTATCGCTCTTTTCACCCTCCGTACAAATCCTGGGCATTACTCATCTCTTCAGGGAGATCGTCTATTAACACTTTGTATTCATCCATATTTTCCTGCATGTGAGCAACCAGATGTTCAGGGAGATCAGTACCGATATTTCCAAGAGCTGTGTGTCCGAGTTGCCCGGTAATATAGTCCGCAATCTGGATAATTCCGGTGAGACTGTCGGGGGCGAAATCGTCACTGTCTAAATGGTGATCGCGGATAGCTATTTGTATATCCTCGGGCATTTTCCAGTCCACCGTAAGCAAGTATCCTATTTCACAATGGTCTGTGCCGAGATACTCCTGTTCAAGATCCGTTATTCTGCTTCCTTCCTCGCAGTTCTCACAGGCAGCAAAAAACTTTTCAGGCTCAACCTGGGATTCGACAATTAAACCAAAATCATGCAGGATACCACAAAGATACGCGTCGTCGCCATTGGTCTCAAAAATTCGTTCAGCAATCATCTTGGCACAGATAGAAACGGCAGCACAGTGCAACCAGAGTTTTTCTCTTGAGAAGATTCTGGACTTAGAATTTTCTTTAAAAATACCTTTAAGAGCATCTGTGACTGCCATATTGTGCAGGTTTTTCATACCCAGGTAAGCAACAGCCCGGCCGATTGAATCCACCCGTTGCGAGAGCCCGTAGAAGGGTGAGTTGACCAGGCGAAGCAGACGTACCACCAAAGTCGGATCCATCTTGATCACATCTTCAAAATCCTTCATGGTGGAATTCTCATCGGCAATAAGGCCTGACAGGGAAGTCACCACGTGGGGCAGTGTTTTTTCGTCCTTAAATTTGCGAATAAACTTTTTTGCTGTAGACATAAGTAGCACCTGTTTTGTAGGCTTTTTATGAAGCCATCAAGCTGTCGGAAATATTCTATTCTGCCATAATTTCTTTTTTTGTTATTGCCTCTGCTTTTACACGATCAAGAAGATCGGCTAAAGCCGGTTTAATGTTCTCACGAATATCACCCGCCACAATCATATAGAGGAGATCGTCTCCTGGTAGAAATCTGCCGGTTAAGGCTTCGATTACAATATCGTAGATTCCTTCACGTTTAAGTAACTCCTGACGAATGGCTTCTATTTTTTCAAGGTCAGGTGTTACCTCAAGGGCAACTACTTCTTTTTTATTATCCATTCGGGACCATCCCCGAACCGTTCCGTTGTGGATAAGAATCATACCGACATTCTCATTAAAGCCGGGTTGTTGTTTCATTTCTGCAATACGTTTTGAAATATCCATTACATATACACTCCGTGTTTGTTTTGTTTGATGCAGCTTTGTCGCTCAGATGGTTTTGACAATGGGGATAGTCAATTGTTGAGACGGCTGAAGACTGCGGAAATCAAGTTTTGAGTTGTATTTTTTTAAGAGCCATAGGGGAATATCAAATTTCTTTCTGCAAATTTCCCAGACAGTATCCCCTTTTTTTACTGTATAGGTATGAACGCCAGATATTTTAAAGGCTTCAAAGAAATCTTCCTCAGTTTCGAGATGAAAGTCAAATCGTTTTTCTTCAAAACGTTTACTTTGTACATTTTGTAATGGAATAAGGATCGATTCGTCAGGATGTAAGAGGCGGCTAGCTGGAAATTTGTTGAGCTTACGAATTGTGTGAGGATTGACTTGCAGCCAGTCAGACAATAATTCAATCGATTCTTCAGGAAGGACGGTGATTGTTCCTTGCAGAATAGTAAGTTTTTGCTCAATTTTTCTGACACTGAGTTCGCCGAGGACAACACTTCGTGCGGTCTGGATTTTTTTCCAGGTAGTTGTACTCTTTTTTCCTTTAGCAAGAAGCGGGACAGAATTATTGCCTGTTCCTGTCTTGTTCACCTTCTGCCGTGTCTGGCTGATAGTCTTTTGAGAAGGAGCTACTTTAACTGCCTTTCCCGGGATGCGTAGATTCTGACCAACAAAAATGGTGGCATTTCTATTCAGATTATTAGCCTGCCGGAGAGATTTTAAACTGATTTTGAACTTTTCTGCGATTTTTCCTGCTGTATCCCCTTTTCGTACACGGTAAAAATTAGTGGGTTTTTGTTTCTTATGATAAAACCGGGAAGGTACAGAAGTCAGGAGTTTTCGCTGTTTGCTGTTGTTTAGGAGATGAAGGGTATATCCTTTTGGGATATATTTTTTCCCCTGGAATACCGGCTGCCGGAGAGCCGGGTTGAGTTTCTTTAATGCTGCAATGGAGAGTTGGAAATGTTTGCTCACATCATGTGCTGCCACAAAGGCCGGCAGTTTTACGTGCAGGGTTTGGCGTGGCTTTCTGATCTTCAGGCTCGGATCCTTTTCCAGTTTTTTGGCAGTTTTAACCGCTGCCAGAAATTCGGAGTAAAAATTTCGAGATGCAAATTTAAAGTGTCCCTGTTTGTATTTGCGAAAGATTTTTTCATAACTGCCATGGGCTTTTTTCGCACGTCGCATACCGGCAGGCCCGTAATTGTATGCAGTGATTGCGAGAGGCCAGCTTTTGAGGGAATTGTAGTTGTTTTTTAAAAAGCTGGCAGCGGCATAACTTGCAAGGATGGGATCCTGTCGTTCATCCACAACGTAATTAATGGTTAAAAATTGCTTCCCGGTTGCCCGGGTGAATTGCCAGATACCGGATGCACCAAACTTGGAATACGCTCTAATATTAAAAGAAGATTCCACATGGGGCAGGTAGGCCAGATCCTGCGGCAATCCTTTCTGTTTAAATATCTTTTTGATCTGTTGTATATAGGCGCCGGAGCGAATAACTCCCTCAAGGAATCGATCTTTCTGCCCAATCTGGATACGTACAGATGCTGCCGCCTGTTTTAAGCGCTTTTTGCTGGTTTTACCAAAGAGGGCGAGGATACGTCGCTCTTCTTTGTTGCGTGGTTTTGCTCCCTGTGCCAGACGGTTCAGGATGTTTTTGTATTTATTTTTAATGCCTTTGAATACAGGTTTGTTAATTCTGGAAGAGCCGGGCAGGCGATGGCTGAATATGGGGATTATTTCATAGATGATACCCAGATTGTCAGGGTCATGCACCACAGCCTGGCTGGTGGAGTAGGTGGCATAAATAGCTTCCCAGAAGCGAACATTCTTTTCAATAACGGAATAACTCGGAAATGGGGTGGCTGCCTTAACAGGAGCAGAGCCTGAAAAGGAAAAAATCAGCAGGCAGAGCAGAGTGAAGCAGTGTATTGTGGTTGCAGGTAAAGCATAAGCGTGCTGTTTGTGAGAATTATTAGATAAAGAAAACATGTAGTAAAAATATAATGAATAATATTGGTGATCGTTTAATTTCAGTTGTTTACCTTATTAAATCATAAGGAGTAGTGGATGTATAGACCTATCTTGGCAAGTCTGGTTTTTATTCTGTCAGCGGACAAAAATAATGTCCTTCTTGTGCATCGTAATAAACGGGGTAATGACGAGCATCTTGGCAAATACAACGGGCTGGGGGGAAAGATGGAGAAAGATGAAGACATCCTGAGCTGTATCCTCCGTGAAGTGCAGGAAGAGGCCGCAATAACAATTGAAGATGTGGAACTTCGCGGAACTATCAGCTGGCCGGGATTTGGGAAAAACGGTGAGGACTGGTTCGGATTTATTTTCCTGGCTCATAGTTATCAGGGCGAACCCAAAATGACTAATGAAGAAGGTGATCTGCACTGGAAGCCCATTGCAGAGCTTGCAGATCTTCCCATGTGGGAGGGTGATAAATATTTTTTACCCCTCGTTTTTGACGGAAACCCCAGTCCTTTTCATGGCTCCATGCCTTATGCAAATGGACGTCCCATAAGTTGGACTTGTTCCCGTGGCTGAGCTCTTGCATAAATACTAATCAAAGGTATAATTGTATTCGTTAAACGTGATGG
>JAOZLM010000144.1 GCA_029934815.1 Desulfocapsa sp.
CTTCATTCTTTCTCTTTTCGGGTACCGGGACAATCATCGCAGACAGGTTTCCACACAGGACCTGTTGCAGTATCAATGATCTGAATTCCATGACGAATCAGTTCATCCCTTGCATCATCTGCTGCCTGCCAGTCTTTATCCTGGCGAGCCTGTTCACGACGCTGGATCAGAGCATTTGCTGATGGTGCAAGTGGGCAGCCTTTTAAACGAAAAATCTGTAAAATCTCATTTATTTTCCCAAGACTGTCTAAAATATACTTTTTCTGATCACTGTCCAGATGATTTACATGAAGAATGGGATTTGTCCTTTTTATAAACTTATATATTGCACCCATCCCTTTAGACACATTCAAATCATCATCCATGGCAGCAGTAAACTGCTCTTCCATGGTAGAAACATACGCTGTGACTTCCGGATGTGGCTTCCCGGGAGGTAAACAGAGCAGTTTACAGGTGAACTCATCAATTCGCCTCAGTGCAGTTCGTACCGCAATTAATCTTTTAAAGGAAAAATTAATTGGTTTTCGATAATGCACAGAGAGCAGCATAAAACGAACTTCCCGAGCCGTGAATCCACGCAGAATGACATCTCCTAACGTAACAACATTACCAGCCTCCGTAGACATCTTCTTCCCGTCAACCAGAAGCAATTCCGAATGCAGCCAATACCTGGCCAGTGGTTTGCCAGTCAGAGCTTCAGCAATGGCAATTTCATTTTCATGATGAGGAAAAATCAGATCACGGCTGGAAGTGTGTACGTCCATCGTCTCACCAAGGTATTTGGTGGACATGGCAGAGCATTCAATATGCCAGCCCGGACGGACATTGCCCCAATCGGTTTCATAAAAAATGCCTTTTTTCAGTTCGGCAAGCGTTGAACGTTTGAGCAAAGTAAAGTCGCGTGGGTTGTCCTTTTCGTAATTATCAAGATCAACCGTTCGCCCCAGCTGAATCTTCCCCAGATCAACGCCCGAAAGACGGCCATAATTCTTAAACTTAGAGATATCAAAATAGATAGATCCGTGTTTTTCGTAAGCAAATCCTTTATGAAGCAGCTCGTGGCTAATTTCAATCATATCACCAACATGCTCAGAAGCCTTGGGATAATTACTTGCCCGTTTCACAGAAAGGGAATCGATATCGTCCATAAAGCCTTCGATATATTTTTCTGTGAAATCTTTCAAGGATTTTCCGGCATTGTTGGCACCCACGATGGTATTATCATCAAGATCAGTAAAATTCATGCAGGAATTTACAGCATACCCTTTATGCTCAAGGTAGCGAGTAATCAAATCAGACACGACAAAACGCCGGCACAGAGAAAGGTTTGTAGGCTCATAAGCCGTTGGCCCACAGGTGTAAAATGTGACCGCTTTTTCCTGCTGAGCGTGAAACTGCTCTTTCTTTTTGCTGAGAGTGTTAAAAAAACGAAGGCGGGATTTTTTTTCTTCCACCTTATTTTTTCGTGTAAAAAGCGGTGTGGACAGATAGCGCTCTCCGCCATCCGGAATAATGGTTACGATAAATCCGTCATTCAAACTTTCTGCTAACGCAAGAGCGGAAGACATGGCTGCTCCGCTGCTCATCCCTACGAGTAAACCCTCTTTTCTGGCAAGTAACCTTGCCATGCGGAACGCATCTTCATCCTCAACATTAACTATTTCATAGGGCAAGGACTTATCAAATATTCCAGGCCGATACGACTCCTTCATGTTTTTCAGACCCTGAATTTTGTGACCGAGAAACGGTTCAACTGCCACAATTCGTACATGCGGCTGATGCTCTGAAAACCATTTGCAAAGTCCCATCACAGTCCCGGAAGTCCCTAGTGTTGCAACTACATGGCTGACCTTCCCTTCGGTCTGTTCCCATATTTCCGGAGCGGTGTTTTCATAATGAGCCTGCCAGTTGGCTTCGTTATTAAACTGGTCGGTGAGAAAATATCGTTCTGGAAATTCCCGTGCCATGGCGTAGGTTTTTTCGATGGCTCCATCGGTACTTCGTTTGGCAGGGGTAAGAAGAATTTCAGCCCCGTAGGCCTGCATTATTGCTCGACGCTCGACAGATGCAGATTCCGGCATAACCAGCTGACAGCGATAGCCTTTGGCAGCGCAAACCATGGCAAGGCCAATACCTGTATTGCCACTCGTTGCTTCCAGCACTATTTTTTCGGGAGTAAGCTCTCCGCTTGCCTCACCAGCCTCAATAAGAGACAGAGAGATTCGTTCTTTGACTGAACCTCCTGGATTACTGGATTCGAGTTTGCCATAAACCGGGATATTCGTTTGGTTCAAACGATTAATTCGGATAAGTGGGGTATCGCCGATGGCATCTAAAACTGTATTGCAAAGCGTCATTATTTTTGAATTACCTTTAAAAATGAAAACAATTTGTATTTTGGAACCAGCCTGAACCTTGCACTCATAAAGTGTTATTCACTCTATTGTGTATTCAATCAGGACGCAAGCAGGAAGAAAACAAAGAATATCATCTTCTTTTACAGGCCTTAGAAAGATACCAGAAACGAAGTAAGGCTTCCCTTGATGCCTCATCTGCTATACTTGCTATCTGCGTCTCAAATTCTGTTACTTCCTCTGCTGGCGGAGGCACATAGCGAAGTGGTGTTTCTTCTTCCTCTTTTTCAAACGCTTTCTCAGCCACAAAAAAGCGTAAACCTTTTAATTTGGATATCCGTAATGATTTATTGAGTGTTTCAAGAATCAACACACTCTGGTACTGGAACTGCTGAAGCCATGCGGAATTTTCAACTTCAATCCACAATTCTTTGCGTACGATTTTGAGCGGTTGGCAATGTTCGGTAATTTCACTTTCCAGCAGCCTGTCCCAACGCCTGAAAATGGAATGCAGATCGAGCTGCACTTGCCAGCCTTTTTGTTGGGAGAGTTGAGGGAGAAGGTTTCCCAATCCCTGCAATGTACTTTGAGCTTTTTTCACTTCTCCATGACTCCATAAGAACTTTCATCTGCAACATTGGTATTTCAACCTATTTACATCTTTCTGCTGAAACCTTTATACTCCAGATTAATGCTTCCATAAATTGAAATACAAAAAAACCATCATTCCAGCAGAACCATAACGTACAGTATTTATAATGTAACACTAGCTAAACGCCAAGTATCATTATCATTCCGAGGGCTTGACTGATTTATCCTGCTCACTGTGGAGAGTCGTCAGTAATTTTTCGGGATTAGTTTTAAATTCACTAATTCGCTGTTTTTCAGAATCGTAAAACTCTTTATTAAAAGTATGAACCAGATTCAGATTCTCCCAACGGGTAATATAATATTCTATCAGACCTGGCAACATCGAGTAAATCGTCTCATCTGGAAAGTTATCCTGAAAACTGGAGTCTTGCAATTTCTCTACTGCAAGCGTCTGACTCTCATAAAAACTCTCCAGAAACTGAATTTCTCCAGGCATTCTGGCTTCAATTCCTACCCTGATCAACTTATCTACCAGCCAGAAAATGATCTTTTTCCCAACTTTTGCAAAAGCTAAGGGCAGGTAGAGTGGATGTGGAATTTTGAGAGTCATCAGGCCCTTTATGGTTAACACAAGATGCCCAAGAGCCACAGGTTCAGGGTCTGCAAAATTATAGGTCTGCCCGGTAAATTCCGGCCTGTTTTTCAAAAGATGGTGTACAAAAGGGGCGACTTTTCGAACATTACTGTACGAGTGCTTAACACCCTTTTTAGTCAGTAATACTGGCATTGCCTGGTCGGCAACGGAATAGAGCAAACGGTGAAAACCCTGTATTTTATAATCATGTTTCCCATACACGATTGCCAGGCGCAAAACAGTGTAATCAAGGCCCCGAGTCTTTGCCAGATGCTCAAGGCTCAGCTCTGCCATAATTTTTGATTTTGCATAATTGGACAGATCAGCATGTAACGGCAGCCGGTCATTTTCAGTCAGGTTTTCACCTGCTGGCATAGTCGCGGCTGAGCTAACATGAATATATGGAATATTGTACTCGATGGCGATTTCTGCCAGGTTGAGAGCACCTGAGTAGTTGATATTAAAAGCCAGTTCGGCAGTACTGTTAATTGAAGCAATGGCAGCGTTGACTATAAAATCAGGCCTGTACTGTTGAAAGTAGAGTCGAATATCTTCAGGTTTTGCAAGACTAAGTCTTTTGGAGTTCGGAGCTAAAACCTCAACTTCTGCAACCCTGTTTTTAAAATAATACACAAGGGCGCCGCCAATCAATCCTGAACCGCCGATGATGACACCCACCCCTCGGCTTGTGTTGTTTTTTTTATGCTTATCCAAGTTCTTTGGTGCTTTCGTTTTCACTGCTCAACACTGGTTTTTAACGAGAAAGTCATGTACCATTTCTTCCATAATTTCGAGTTGGTCTCTTCCGGTTTCATTGGTAATGATCCAGGAACATCGCTGATAAGCCCGAAACAGATCCTCAGGGATCTTGAGTTTCAATTCGATCAGCTCAGCCCCGCTCTCTATCTGAAAATCCTCTTTGTCAGGCATTGTTACGAGGCATTTTTATGAAAATTAACAACTTCCTCATACGTCATGGTTGAGCCGCCAAAGATATCCAACGCACTACCCACTGTTGCATGCAGTTTGTTATTGCCTAGTTCCTGGATTAATTTCATATCAGTAATATCCTGCACTCCACCTGCATAAGTTGTTGGGATAGGGCTCCACTTACTGAGTTTCTCGACCAGATCTGTTTCAATACCCCGGCATTGCCCTTCCACATCTGCGGCATGCACCAGAAATTCATCACACAGTTTCGCAAAGGCTTCTATCACCTCAGGACCGACAATTACATCGGTGAACTTTTGCCAGCGATCTGTCACAATAAAATAATCTTCACCTTTTTTGCGGCAACTGAGATCGAGCACCAGGTGCTCTTTACCCACACTGCGAACAAGTTTTTGTAGGCGCTCATGATTTACTTGCCCATCCCGAAACACATAAGACGTTACAATCACATGGGATGCGCCTTTATCCAGCCATTCTTTTCCATTCTCAGCTGTTATGCCACCGCCAATCTGCATGCCTCCAGGCCATGCAGCAAGTGCCTCAGTGGCTGCCTCTTCATTTCCTGGCCCAAGTTTTATAATATGTCCGCCAGTGAGCGTATCTTTTTTGTACAACTCAGCAAACCAGGAAGATGGATGCTCCGCAGTAAAATTTGTCTTGAGGCTGGCAGGATCATCATCCTTTAGCGTTGATCCGACTATCTGTTTTACTTTGCCGTCGTGGAGGTCTATACAGGGTCTGAATTGCATGGCTATTTTCTTTAATAAATTTTATACAAAAAAAAGGGCTGACAGTTCCTCACGGAAACATCAGCCCTTTTCATATCAAATCACAGCCATAAAGACTGTAAATCCAGCATTACGCTTTCTGGATAAGCATGGTCGCAGGATCAAGAGTCAGCGCCTTACCGGCATCAACCGAACACGCGGCAGGACATTTCAATGTCTTCAGTTTAATACCTTCGTCTTCCGGAGAAATGAGCAATACGGTATCAAATGCGTCATCTACCTCATGGCAGGGGGCAGGAACACCATTCGCACTCACACGATCATCATCACGATGACTCACAGCTGAGAACCAGATCATTTTCAGATCGCTTGTTTCCATAAAGACTTTCAAACCGCCAAGGGCAGCGCCGCTGTCTTTTGCGGTAAAATCAAAGCCATCAACAACCAGACAATCCGCCTTGAAGATACCCTGCTGAGCAAGGTCTTGCATACGCTCTCCAAGTTTGGCAGTATCAAAACTGTTCTCCTTGAAGGTCATAATCATTCGATTACTCATGATCTCACTAACAACTTCCTGGAAGTTTTCAACTTTATTTTCCTGTCCCATCAGAGCAAGAATATCAGTGTACCAGGTGCTGGTTTTATCCAGATCTTCACCAATGGCCACATGCAGAACTTTATTGTCACGGAGCATGGAATCCATAGCGATTTGAACAAGAATGGCAGTCTTGCCGAGTCCGGCACGAGCCATGACAAGGCCAACGCGGCGGCTTCCTGCACCTTCTTCTTTTTCAAGGCCAAGGGCCCGTAACGGATT
>JAOZLM010000145.1 GCA_029934815.1 Desulfocapsa sp.
GATATGATATTAGACACTTCGATTAAATTTCCGTCAGGATCTCTGAAGTAAAAAGAAACCAGCTTAGCGGTAGCACCTGTTCGCTCAACCGGCCCCTCAAGTATTGTAATGTCATGACTTATTACATGTTTCATGGCGATATCAATTTTTGTTTCTGAAATAAAACAAAGATCTTCGGATCCCGGTAGCGGACATTTTGCTTTTGGCTCAAACTCCTGACCATACTGGTGCAGATTAATTTTTTGAGTTCCAAATTTCAGGGATGTTCTTCCGTCACTGAACATTTCCGCTTCCATTCCAAGAACGGATTCGTAGAATTTTACTGTTTCAGCAATATTCGTTACTGTCAGAACTATGTGATCAATGGCAGTTATTTCCATGCTCTTCCTTGTCAAGATGCGTCATCACCGGTGTAGCAATCAGCTCCTCCAGGGGAATGACTTTCAGGTCATTTTTCTTTAGCGTATCGAAGAGGATTGCAAGTTCTTTCAGCAACACAGAAACAGCTACTTCTTTTTGGGGAGGCAGATCGTGGAGCAGAAGGATATCCCCGGTTTTAAGCTTTTTCAAAATTCGTTCTGCAAGACTGGCTATTTTCCGGTTACCACCATCAAAAGCCCGGCAACTGAATGTTACTGTTTGCAAATTTTCTTTTTGTAATACCTCATTAAGGAGTGGGTTGGTGATCCCCACCGGAGGACGAAAAAGCAGTGGACGAACACCAAAGCTGCTAAGGAATTGCTGGCATTTATGTATATCGATATGGAGTTTTTTCTGGCTTCTCAACATAAGTAAACTGTCGTGCTTCCATGAATGATTTCCTATGGTATGGCCTGCTTCCAAAATTTTACGAATTAATTCCGGATATTTTTTAGCCTTTTCGCCTATTACAAAGAATGTGGCTTTCATATTATGGCTGGTAAGTAATTCTAATATTTTCGATGTTGTTTCCGGTGTTGGTCCATCATCAAAAGTCAGTGCTATTCCCTTGCTACCTGTTTGGCTTTTGCTGATAATTGGCAGGAAGAAGCCCCATTGCGGTAAAAACGGTGCTATCAGGCAGCAACAGAGAAACACCACAAGTGGAATAACAGCTAATCCAGAGCCGAAAAACAACAGTAGAAGTGTCATGGCAAAGGAAAACATTGCCAGTTTTTCTGCCTGAGAAAATGACGTTTTCATACTTTTGCAACACGTCCGGTGAGCCACACGAGTTCTTCGTCTGTTTTGGTGACCATATTGACTTCCACGGTAAAGCCCGCATTTTCAAGCAGTGTTGCCATAGCATCAGCGCTTCTGTAATAGGCTTTGCCACCATTGGATTTTGTTCGCATATCCTCAAGTTTCCAAAACCATGAGACTGCACGGTCTTTTGGGTAAATCACATAACGAATCAGCAGCAATCCACCACTGGCCATAACTGCAATACAGTTTGCAAACAGTTTTTTTACGCTTTCATCATCAAGGTAGTGAAGCATATCGAGCAACAAAACAAGATCAGCCGGAACCGCCAGATCCGGCAATTGAGATGCCATAGTTGTCAGCAGTTCGCCTTGTTCTCCCATTGCAAACCCTGCCACTCGGATACGTTCTGCATCGGGGTCAAGACCTGTTAGTTTTGCATTTTCACAATACTCAAGACACCAGCATCCGGGAACTCCATATCCGCAGCCTATATCGAGGATGCTGCGTATGCTATGTCTTTGTTCTGCCAATAATTCAGGTAAATCCGCAAACATGGGATCAGATTTCAGTTTAAAACGGGCAAACATTCGTGGATATGCTTCCAGCAGGCGATATCTGTTTCGTACCCTCTGTTCAATGCTCAGTTTCTTGCTGCTTTTACGGACAGGTGCTGAAAAATATCCCTTTAAAAGCGGGGGCAAAAGAAAAAATGCACCAAGGAGAGAATACCCGATACCAAGGATCGATGTGATACCAATGGATCGCAGCAGACTATGTTCGGCAAAACAGAGCACACCAAAACCGATCAGCGTGGACGTTCCTGCCATAAATACGGCCATACGCACAAGGCTAAAAGATGGATTCTGCGGATTGCGATAACGCTGATGGGCACGCACAAAAAAGATTGAATAATCGATGCCCATACCTAAAATAACGATGGAGAGCATTAATCCTGGAATATCCAGAGGGTGTCCAATGAGATGCATCGTTCCCAGCGTGCAGATATAGGAAAAAACAGGAGGCAGTAGAGTAATGAGTGTAAGTTGCCAGCTTGCATAGAAGAAAAGTAAAAAAATGGTGATGCTGACAGCTATGATTCCAAGCATTGTGGAAAAACTTTTAAACAGGATATCAGCAAGCTGTACTGAAAAATTAGGGCTGTCAAATATCTTTCCGCTATTGTGATACTGTGTGAAAAATTGCTGACTGTTATATGTTTTTCCCGGGCTGATATTTACAAATTCATGCAACTTCCCATCACTTTCATTTATGCCCAGTAGCGGGTAAAATTTTGCCGGTAGTTTTTGAGATTTCCCGGAATATTCCGGTGCAAGTATTGTCAGAAATGAAGAAAACGCCTGATCGCTAAAACCTAATGTGCTTCCACTTTCCTGCAATTGTCCCCGAAACGTTTTTAACTTCTCAGGATTCCAGAACTGTTTCCAGGCTGCAAGATTCTCCTCTGCCCGATTTTCCCCGGGGAAAAGCATTGATGCCACAAAGACGTTTTCCAGAGCCTTTTCTGCGATATCAGTTTCTACTTTTTGCAGCAACTTATCATTTTGCTGCTGCAAATCTTCAACAGATTCGGCCGACACCATCAACACCACACGATTACTGATATTTCCCCAAACAGATGTAAACAGAGAATCCGCCTCCATGGTTTCCTGACTGACGGTATTCATGCTCTCAAGACTCACCTGAAATTCAGGTCTTGCGTAAAATATCAGAACCGATGCCAATACGGCTGCCCCAAAAGATCCTATATGGCCGGTACCATAGAGACCATCAACAAAAGACTGTAACGGAAGTTTTCGTTTGGAAGAAGCCTTCATGGCTGGAGTCAGATAAGGGAAAATAAAATGCACAAACAGAAAGGAAAACAATACTCCCATTGCAGTGAACTGGCCAAGCTGCACAAAGACGGGAAAACCGCTGACACTGAGTGTTAAGAATGCTCCGCAAGTGGTTAATACTGCCAAAAGGCCAATGGAACGTACTTCGTGAGACGCCTCTTTTCCTTTGGTGTCATGTCGTTGATCTAAAAATAGCAAATAGGCAATTCCGTGATCCACTGTGATGGAAATAATGGCCCCGCCAAAACCAAGCACCATGATAGAAATGGAAGGATGCAGCAGTGAGAAAACCAGTAAAGAAAGAGCAGTTCCAAAAAGAGCGGGTAACAGTGAAAGCAGCCCAATCAAAGGTCTTGGGAAAGCAATAAATAATAAAAAGCCGATGCCAAGCATTGAGAGGATGAGGGCAAAGTTCACATCATGCCGAATAATCCGTTCGTTATCAAGGGCAGCCCGATAGGCACCAACTGGCGTAAGACTTACTCCTGTTTTTACTGACTCATATTGCTCGTTTAAGCTCTTTTCCACTGAACTGATAAGAGCCGACAACTGTTTTGCCGATGCGGTATCAGTTCCGGATACATTGGGACGGGCAGTAATAAGCAGATGTTTACGATCAGGAGAGAGGAGGAAACCTTTATAAATCTCAGCATCGGCAAGGGGTGCCAGCATAGCCATTTTAGCCATTACTGGTTCCATAAAACCCAGTGGATCACTCGCAATAAACTGTCCCTGTCCTATTCCTTCCAGGCTGCTGAGTTTTTGTACAGATTCCTGCAAACGTGTTGTTATAAAATCTGCATTCAGTTTTGGAGCAATTTCACTTTCGAGTTCTGCTTTAGTCAGCAACATGGGTAGATTCTCTACCACATGCAAGGCAAGCTCCGGGATCAGGGCTGCAATTTCACGGTTGCCCACCTCACGAAAAAGGCCACTTGCAGTGAATTCCTTTTCAATAAACTGAGCACATTCCACAAGAATATCCAAATCATCAGTACTTAATGTAACATCCACTGCAATCTGATCATGGATGGGATGATTGGCAAAAATATCCAGTGCATCACTGACCACAACTGAATTTGCTGGCAGTGAACGTACAATATCTGTATCCATTTGCAGACGCAGAACAGCAGTAACACTGCTTGCAATGATAAACAGCAGAACAAATACGAAGAGACGGAGGTTAAAAGATTTCATCGTTGTATAAATAACAGAATAGCTGCCAGCAACACAAGCAGGTGAATAATAATGATGGGAAATAGATAACGCTGCAGTAGTTCATTACTACGCTGGAGAAATTGCAGGCCGCCAAAGAAACGACGCATCTTATCCAGAAAAATCGTTTTATTGTCGCTGACAGAAGTACTCTGAAATGCAATCATTGGCACTGGAGCGTAGGAATTACTGCAGTGCTTTTTTAAAAAACCATCATAGGCTACACCTTCCCATTGCTCCTCGATTACTCTTTTGGCAAAAGGGCGATTTAAAGCATAACCATGAGTCAGACAACGATACTTTATTTGGGCCAGATATTTTGAAGCTGTTTTTTTGCTGCCACTGCTAATTGCACCGAGAAAAAAAGCGTCCCAGTTTTCCAGTTGCTGTAACTTATTTATTGCCTCACTATTCCGCTTTTCCTTAAAATGAGCGATGGTAATATCATCTTCAAAAATCAGTATATGTTTGCCGCCCTCTTCTACGCCACGTGTTAAGCATTGCAGATGCGACTGAAAAATCCCTTCTTCCGGATTATTCGGATGCTTTTGGACAAGAAAAAACTCAACACGTTGCAAAATCCCCAGTTCTGCAAATACCTGTTTTGCAGTTTCCTGCCTGTCAATTCGGCTATCCACTGATATACAAAATATTTTATCAAAGAACTGCTGCGGATCAAACATGGCATTCATGGAAATTGTGGGGTAAAGAATGAGGTATGAAAGATATGTACCGAAAAACCTTGCTTAAAATTGCAAATACCAGCTTTGTGCAATCAGCAATTGATGAGCAGGCGGATCTGTCTGCGTTCAAAGAAAAACCATCCCTTGCGGTAATTACAGGCGTTTTATTAATTATCATAGCCTCTCTTCTTGGCTGGCCGGCGGTTGCAGTGCTTGGTATTATTGCCATAAAACTGAGTGAACCTCTAATTGCTGTTATTGGCGGCCCGCTGGTGTATGGATTTTCCCATCTTGTCTTTCTGCTTGGTATGTATTTTTCCGGAGCTGAGTATTCTGTTATTTTTGCCCGCTGGCTGGTTCGGGTTGTTATGGAAAAGCTGTTAGCCGGGGCAGATCTGCCGCAGGCTTAATCAAACCTCCGGTCACATCCCGCATTTGTAAGCCCTTTATTGTTTCGCATGGCTCACCATCTGTTTCAAAAATTGTAAGATCAAAAACCAATTCATGCTCTGTTTGAGACATGAGTTGTGCAATACTTGAATATTCTGTTCCTGCTACTGTTGCTTTGTGGATAACACGCTCTGTAAAAGCCACTGGAAATGGAACAAAATCAGCAACACACTGCCCCAAAACACAGGCGGCATGCATGGCACCATCAAGTGGAAATGGCGAACCGATGATTGCTTCCATCTCTTGTTTTTGTGCGACTTCCGGAGCCTGCAAGCTGGCTATGGCTATTGTGTTTCTCAGGTGTAATTCCCTGGTTATACTCCGGTAAGTGGGTCCAAAAGGAACCAGTTCTCGATAAATTCTCGCAGCATCAATTATCCGATCGCCCTTTTCTCTTTTTTGTAATGACAGAGGAGAAATATCAGCAGATTTGCAACCGAACGTTATCGCAGCATGTTCTTTTATCCTGCTGATTTTTTTGAACTGAATTTTGCTGAGCAGTTTACAGGAAAAACCCTCATCTGTTTCTTCGTACTCCACCAGCGCTGAAATTTCAGATACACCTTCCGGGATTTCCAGAAGTTTTGAGAAACTGCCCTGTGACATTTTAGTCACCTGCAAATCCGGCACAATCTTACTGGCGACTTTTGCCAGTAATAACATGGTTTCAACGGCCGGAAAGAT
>JAOZLM010000146.1 GCA_029934815.1 Desulfocapsa sp.
CAAGGGTAAGAGTATTTCCTTCTATTGCTGTGGATGTGTGCGTCCACAGGTTACGAAGCTGGATTAGGAGATTCTTACGTAGGTCGCTATCAACACCATTAAGAAAATTAAACATTATCAGTAACCTTTCTCATGCAATACAGACGGTTTATACCATATCCAATAAAGTAACTCCGGCAGGGAGATTTTCCTCATCAACTGACACCTCATAATCTGTAAACTTTCTAGTCGGTTGTGAATTATCAATACGTTTTACGTTTATAAGATCAAACAGTTTATTCGCTGGCGCATTACCTAACTCACTATCATGTCTAAAAACAAACAGCTTTTGTGTAGCCATCTCACCACGGGCGGCAGAACGATCATGATCAAACATATTTATGAGTGATGTCCAAAAAAGGTCCAGATCTTCTTCAGAGAATCCTGTCTGCTGTGCAAGAGGAGCTGAGATAAAACCGTGAACCCGGTAAAGACCATAAGGCACAGTAAATTTTCTTCCCATGGTTCTTTCTTTCTCCAAATCTTTTTCATTTGTAACAGCCATCCGGGTAATAGTGTGTTCACCAGTAAATATCCGATCAACACTTCTGCCAAAGGCAAACTGGACCGGTCCACGCACCTGACCCGCATTTATTTCCGTGGACATCACTGCTCCAAATGTGCGAACGTCAAAAAAGTTTTTGCACATCCAACCGGTAATCTTTCTGGCATCTTCTTCTTTTTTGGGAAGCTTCTTACTTTGCGGCTTGAGCTCAAATTCCTGATATGCCCTTTCATGCTGCCGATTCAGCACAGCTTTTTCTTTTACATATATTTCATAAGGTGGCTGCTCTCCCTTAGCGAGACCAATATAATTTCTCACCTTCCGTTTCAAACAAACATCAGTGACTAACCCATGGCCTGTTTCAGGATCAATTCTCGGCAGATTTCCAGCATCTGGATCACCATTGGGATTTCCATCTTTCACGTCAAACAGCAGCACAAACTCGTAGCGGTTTTTAATTGCATCACTCATCGTTATTCTCCTTTTGCCTCATCTTTATTTGTTTTAAAAAAATCCTGACGTTGATGATAGTAGCCAATTGCAAAACGGCCCTGGTCTTCTAAAGAAAGGGTGACCTGAATACCACTGGCCGGAATCTTACCGATTACCTCCTGCATAAGCTTATCAAGCCAGACTGTGTTTCTCCCGCTTTTACGTATCTTAGCCAGATGATGAATTGCCAAATCCTGAAGTCTTTTAAAAGTTACAAGAGGATTACTGGTTGCAGCACTAAAATAGGTGTCACGAATTGTTTTTCCTATCTTAGCAGGTTTATGTGCCTCTTCCTGAATCCTTTCCAGTACAGCAAACAATCTTCCAAGCACATATCCAGGACTTTCATTAGTTGTGTCCAAAGCCATTTGAACCTCCTTAGTTGTTATTCCTCGAAGCCTTGCATCCCGGACCAAAAAACCTTTAATTATGGCAGCACGGACACGGGTTACTTTTCGTTCAGCCTTACAACGGCGTATAGCACCAGCAAAAAGAGTACGTGGATACCCGGTACCCACCATAACCGCTCTGGCTACATCTCCCCCCTGATTTGGAGGAATTTTATCTGCTTTTCCCTCTGTTGCCACAGAAACCAACAATTGAAACAGTGAAAAGAACTCCTTGTCATAGGAAGCCCGTACAATTTCAATATCTTCAAAATGTTGAACAATTTTTTCCTTCATATCCCTGATACTACCCTCGTACCAGAAACGGATAGATATTCTGGCAGCATTGGGGGAAAGACCAAGAACATAAAATTCTATCTCATCTTCCGATGGTCGCACTCCGCTTTTTACTGCATTTAGAAGTGAACGGATTTTACCATAATCAGCTTCCTCGCCTTTAGGAGGCTCAGCCAGAAAACAGGCAAAATCTTCTTCGAAGGGATGTTTTTCCTGCGCCCAGAAAACAGTACTGGCATCTCCTACCTGCATACGCTGTCGGGATTCTTTTGCCAGCATTGTGTTTAATGCAGTTGTATAAGCAAATTCGCATTTCCTGCCAATGGGGGCATTCAGCCCTTGTTTTTTCCATTTATTAAAAGAACAAAATGATTCTTTATTAAAAGAAACAATATTTGCACCTGCAGTTTGTGCTCCCCACACTCCTTTAATAGCAGTGTGCAATATTGCCGGAGTATCTTCAATACCTGTAACAGTGCAAACCTGTGTGTCCCCTGTTGGCTGCAAATAATTGACTATTTGCCTTACAAGGTCGCCGTCCTGAACAATCAGCCTACTCTCTCCTTCCAACAAAAAAGTCAGATTGGCATTGCTTTGCCAAATTTCAGGCCATAACTCATGTTCGAAAACTAACGACATGTTGTCTTCTTCAAAAAAACGGTTTACTGCCTGTAGTCCGACATTATCGATTCGTTTGTCAAATATAGTATCTATTCGTTCTACAAAAGCAGCCTGAGAATCCCCTGCTTTTTTCAGGTCTTTCTCTGTTTGACAACCAATCTTCGGAGCCCCTAACACATACTGGGGATTATCCCAAAAAAGATTTGTCTTTATTCCAGATGTTTTCTTTACTCCCTGCGGCACCATGAATTCACGACCACTTTTCTTCATTCCATTGCCAGTCCGTGTATCACGAATATTCACAAAACAGCCATCGGAATCAATAACAATGAGAAAAGGAATAGACTTCTTTTCAAATCCCGGTGGAGCCACATCTATATCAGGGTCAGCCAGCATCCGTTCATAACAATGAGCTAATGCCTGAAGAATCATGATCGCACCTCAACATTTCTGAGATCAATGATTCCATTCTCCATTTCTGCATGAAAAAATTGAGGCATGGGTGGCTCACACGAATAATCCATATCAAACAGCATCCAGCCAAGATCTCGAGATTCATGGAAAGTTGAAAGCAGTTCTGCTTTCTGCGGAATCAACTCAAAATCAACTGGAAATTCGCGACACCCGAAATAAGGCCGGTGAAAACATTGTCCACGAGAGGCACGACGAAGAAACATTTGCTCAAATTTGGTAACAGTATCCTCTGGCCCCTTTTTTTTAGTCAGCTCAAATCGTGCATGAATAACGTATGCAACATCACGTAAAAAAAGAGTCGCACGCTGTTGTCTGTTTTTTCCTTCATCAACATAAATCCCTATATTTCCCTTACCTTCCCTCATGGCGATTTTAGCGTTTCTTGCTGAAACTACAGCTCCGACCTCATTACGTCGCACCGATTCCCATTTTACAGGATTTAATACATCAATCTGTAAGATCTCCCAACGGATGGCTGGTTTCCAAAGGATTGCCTCCAGAATACCCCTTGCAGCAGATGGCGTTATCACATCATAACTGACCCGTTCCACCTTCATTTCCGGTCTGGTGAAACATGCGTTCTTACCACTAACCTTCAACCGAAATGGATTACTCTTCATACGCACCCTCCTTGTTCATACAATAAATTTCTCTGGATCAATCCCTATGGAGTCATCTGGCGTTACAAAGCCATACTGATCATCATATAGCGTATAATCCAACATATAGAGTTCTGGGTACCCGGTTTCTCGTAAATAATCTCTGGATACCAATGCCTGAAATAAATATTTAGGAATGCTTACCGAGAACCTGCCAAGTTTGCGCAAAATCTGACGTTGATGCCATGGTTCTTCAATGAGCTGTGCTAATAACTCAAGAGCCTTTCCATATGGTACGATAACGGTTTCCTGCCAGTCATCCTCGATAAGCCTAAACTGCTGTGCAGCTGAACGATAATAATAATTCATATGGCCTGACAGCAATTGCATGATCTGCTTTTTATCCAAAGCATCCTGACCAAGTTGCCAAAAACGTTGCCTGAAATACTTTCCATAATTTTCAGGAGACAGCACGTCGGACAGGTCTCCGCCAACAAGTAATTCTTTGGTAATGCTTGCTGGCTGTGCCACATATCCCGGTTGCTTTTCAGGGACAAAAACAACTGTCTTTCCTAATCCTGAAAGACGACCTTCCCGATTACAACGCCCGGCAGCCTGGGCTATGGAATCAAGCCCTGTCAAAGCACGATAAACAACTGGGAAATCAATATCCACACCAGCCTCCACAAGTGAAGTACTGATCACATAAATAATATCATTCCCGTATCCTAATCGCTTCTTTATACTCTTCAGGATGTGTGAACGATGCTCCGCACACATATTTGTCGAAAGATGAAGCGTTTGATTCTTTGGTAAAAGATACGCCAGGGTGCGGGCGTCTTCCTTACGATTAACAATACAAAGTACAGACTGTCCTTCAGCTTGAATAGTTTCTGCTAGTTCAGACAGAGTAACCGGCTCCAGGCTGCCACCGTTTAAAACCAGTTCGACTCGTTTTAACTTCCCGGCCAATTCTTCCGTATTGTGTATAATTTCGGTCACAGAATCGAAACCTTCCTTGAACTTAAAATCGAATTCATCTGTCCTGGTGAGAACCGGCTGCGTTGCAGTACACAGCAATGGAGTGACTTTATAATGACGAAACAATTCTCTTATCGCAAAAACTACTGGCCGTAAATATTCCGGTGGAAGACACTGAGCCTCATCAAAAATAACTACACTATTGACGATGTTATGAAGCTTACGACAACGGCTTGTCCGGCAGGCGTAGAGTGATTCGAAAAACTGAACAGATGTTGTGACAATCAAAGGTGCATCCCAATTCTCAGAAGCCAATCGATTTCTGACTGTTTCTTTGTTCTCGTCTGTTTCTGCCAAATTACTGTGATGCTCAATGACAGCATTCTCAAAGCCTGAAATCCCCCGAAAGACCTCAGCTGTCTGTTCAATAATGCTCGTGTAGGGAATCACATAAATAATACGATGCTTGTTATGCTTCACTGCATGGCGAAGAGCAAAGGCAAGGGATGCCAATGTCTTTCCGCCACCTGTAGGTACTGTCAAAGAAAATACTGCCGGCTTACCTTCTGCCTTTTTCCTGCACTGCTCTAGAACCTCCGCTCTAATCCTATTAACAGATGTTGCTTTTGCTCCTTTGCATAATTCATCCATATGCTTATCAAAGGCGGTTAACAGGGATGAAAGCGAGGGATAGTCATAATTTCTGTTACTTTTACGATTCTTATCCATAAAAGCTTCAGTATCCAAAAAATCGGCATCGACAAGACAAGAAAACAACATTCGGATAAAAAAGGACGGATCAGCACCATGTGGTATCGTTTGCCGGGGCATAATTTGATTGATTATACTTTCTGCAGCATTCTTTATTATTTTTTCAGATTGTTCAGGGTCACGCATCTTTGGCTCAAGAGCCTTTGCCCCTATAAGGTCTGATTCAAAATCAGTTAAACCTGTATGATGCCCCATAATGAGCCACGAAATAATACGATCTGCCCCTTTCCATTTGTTCAATACTGCCAAATGCCCACCAGCCTCAGAATGGACAACTTTTCCAGAATTAGTCTCCAAATGACTCTCAATTCCGTTTTCAACGTAAAGCTTTTGCTGAAACGCATCTGAATACTTCCCAAGGTCGTGCCACAAACCTGCAAGATAGGCCCATTTGTCCCCACCAAATGGTCTGGCAAATCCTGTCGCTATGTCAGATACATTCTTCAGGTGATCTTCCAATAATTGCCACTTCTCAGGAGCCTTTCCTTCAAGAGTGTGAGCATAATATTGTTTTTTCATATAATCAAAAAGATGACACAGTTGGCCTCTTCCTACCAAGAAGAGGCACAGTATGATTCTGTAAATATTCAACAAATAGTTTCAATCCACCTTCGCACTGACAGGACAGTTAAAGATTATCACAACAAACAAGCAATATCTACTTCTATTTATAGAAAATTTATAATCGAATTATACCCTCCCAAAATATCTCCCTGCATTTTCTGAAACAAATCATTCAGTGGTGCCATAGACGTATGAATTTTACCTACCCGGCTCTCCAACCTTCGTTCAAGCCGCCAAAGATCCGAATCCAAAAATGCATTTATCGCACGATTAGCCGGGCCATGCCTTTGCCTCCATTCCCTGCTTTTTCATAACCAGCAGCTGGTCAATGGCTTGTCGG
>JAOZLM010000147.1 GCA_029934815.1 Desulfocapsa sp.
CAAATGAATATTTTGCTCCTGTTTTATCCTCAAAATCAAAATTGATTTTTGTCTTTCCCTCTCCTACATCACTTAGTTCAAGAGATTTTTGTACGGCAAAAATCTCTCCCTGGATATGTAAATCAAAGGGTACTGTTTTGGTGTGACCTATTCCCGGGATAAGGAAAATTCCTGCAACTATGACCATTTCTTTTATTCTATTCATCTGTTTTCCTATGTGAAAAATATTTGGGTATTGTGATGCACTACAATAGTGCATCGCGATGTTCTGTCACTAAAGAGCAGATGCTGCTCCGCTTTATTTCATTTTTTTCGAGAAAGAAATTCATTGGAGTATTATCTTATGGAATCCTAATCACTTTGTAATTTTTTTTACTATTGCATTGTTAGAAAGAGTAGGTCGTTGTTTAGCAGGGTAAATACGTATTCCAACATAAAAAAGAAAACTATATAGATGCATGGACTAATAACTGGATTAGCCTCTGTGGTATTGCTTTTTACCACATGCACTTCTGTTTCCGCTGTGCAAGAGAATCGCAACCCTAATCTTGGCGGAGGAAAGGTACTGCTCTATTCCACAGAGGAAAAGTACCTGGATACTGCAAATGTAGGCAATCTTCCTGATATGGTGACATTTGCCCCGAATGGGCGAACACTTTTGTCCGCCAATGAAGAGGAGCCTTCCAGTGATTACAGGAGTGATCCAGCTGGTTCCATTTCAATTATTCGTTTGCAGGGCAGCACAGGAGGGAAAGTGCAGCAAGTAACTACCCTAACCTTTGATGGTGTTGTTATCCCTGCTGATTTTCGTATTAAACCGGGTATTTCCCCATCTCTTGATATTGAGCCGGAATACGATCTTTTTCCATCTGAAACGTTGGATGGTGAGTTGGTGTATGACAGTGGGGCAGAATTTGAACAGGAGCTGGCAGCGCGTTATCTCCAAAGCTTTAATACTCGTGTTGACGACACAAATGACAACATGATTACCATCAAAGCTCAGGTAAATTATGATGGAGTTACCTTGTAAACCGCAGGGTTACAGCAACTTACTGAGAAACGTCCACGCGACTGCGTCGCTGCGGGATTGTTTCTCAGCAAGTCACTGTAACCCTTGCTACCAGCTAATGTAAAATAATAGCATGTTTTCTTGGCTGAGCTTTAGTGGTAATCATGAATGACAAAGAGGCTATTAAAGAACTTGTTGCAGAGGGTGTTCCCTATGAAATGATTGGTGATACTGCCTATTTCTGGCAAGGAGTTGATGCCAGAAGTCATAAGAAGGGCTGTGAGCCCGAGGCGCTGACTCTTGTTAAAATAGATGAGCGAGTTTTTGCTTATATTGGTCTTGAAAAACAGGGTGGCTTTTTTATCTATGAAATTACTGATCCTCATAAGGTTCGAATGGTCGATTATCAAAACGATATAGATTACTCAGCCCTGCCCTCTGCCAGTGGTGATCTGGCTCCTGAAAGTATGGTTTCATTTCAGCAGGAGGGAAAGCATTACCTTGCTATCGCTAATGAAATGAGCAGTAGTGTTGCTATTTATGCTTTACAAAGTGATGGTAAGGCCCAAAAACTTGTCTCTCTGGTAATTGGTGCATTTGATAGTGGGGCTGCCGAGATAATTGCTTATGATTCGTTTTCAAAGCAGTTATTTGTGACCAATGGAGAGACCAGGAGTGTTACTATACTTAATGTTTCTGAGGTATCTTCTCCGGTGCAATCGGGAAATATTGATTTCTCAGAACATGGAGACAGTGTGCAGAGTGTGGCTGTGAAGAATGGTCTGGTGGCGATTGCAGTGGAATGAAATTGTATTTCATTCCAATAGTGTTACCTGCTAACTAGTAAAAACGCAACGCATTGATTTTAAGTGCTTTTGTGTTAGCTCTGGAATGTAACTCGGTCGCTTGGGTGGGCGAGCGCTGATTATCACTCAATTTCAGGTAAGCACAAGATTAGCTGTTCGCTAATCAGGGTTACAGTAATTTACCAGAGAACGCCCACACAACTGCGTCGCGGCGGAATTGAAGTTTACACGTATTTGTTTTTCGGTAAGTTACCGCAACCCTTGTTGTCAGGAATATAGAAAATTGCCCATATTGCGTATCGACGTTTGGCGGTTATCAGTTACTGTTATGACAGTTGAGATAAGCCTTGTTCAAGGTCTTCCATAAGATCCTGGGGGGCTTCTAGTCCAATATTCAGGCGTATTATGGTTTTTCCAGAGTAGATTGATGGGGTGTTGCGCTGTTGTTTTCCAGCAGTGAGCAGACTTTTATAGCCGCCCCAGCTGTAACCAAGGCCAAAGAGTTCAAGTTTGTCGATGAACTGTCCCAGCTTTTCCTCGGAATATTCTTCTTTAAAGGTGAAGGCAAAAAGGCCGGAGGAGCCTGAAAAATCACGTAGAAAAATTTTGTGTTGTGGGTGGTTGGGAAGCGCTGGGTGGATCACAGTATCAATTTTTGAATGATTCACCAGTGTTGAGGCTATGGTGAGAGCAGATTGCTCATGCTGTTTGAGCCTGGTGCTGAGAGTATTCATGCCCCGCAGTGCCAGATAGCAGTCACTGTCAGGTGTATACATCTCCATTCTTCGATAATAATTTAACAGTGTTCTTTCGTGTTGCTTATTTACGGTGACAGCCCCGAGTAAAACATCAGAATATCCTGCAATATATTTTGAAACAGACTGGATTGAAATGTCTACTCCCAGCTCAAATGGTTTGAGATAGAGAGGTGTTGCCCACGTGTTATCAAGGGCTGTTACAATATTTTTTTGTCTGGCGATTTCTGTGATTGCAGGAATATCCTGTATTTCAAAGGTATTAGAACCGGGAGATTCCAGAAGAATAAGGCGTGTATTGTCTCGAATATATTCTTCAATATCCGCCCCAACGGCAGGCGGAATAAAAGTTGTTTCAATATTGAACTTTGCAAGGATCTTCTGGCAGAAATTGATGCCGGGGTGATAGGCGTTGTCCACCAGCAGAACGTGATCACCGCTTTTACAGAAGGCGAGAAAGGTGTTTTGGATGGCAGACAGGCCGGACGGGAATATGCGGCATGCAGCGCCATTTTCAAGCTTCTGCATCGCCTCTTCAAGCGAGCGCTGCACCGGAAACCTGTCTGTTCCGTAAACAGGCCCTTTAAGCTGTCCTTTTCCGGCTTTACACATTTCCGCATAATCACGAAAAAGAACTGTTGAACCCCGGTAAACAGGCGGGTTGACAGTCACCGGCGGGTAAGCCGCATGACTGTCGTTATGCCAGTGCTGGAGAATATTTTCTGTTGCTTTTTTCAAGTTCAGCTACGGATCATGTCTGCTATCTGAAAAGCAACTTCCAGACTCTGTTCAGCATTCAGGCGCGGGTCACAAGTGGTGAGATAATTGTTGGAAAGTTCAGCATCCACAATATTTCTGGCGCCACCTGTACATTCGGTAACATTTTCACCAGTCATTTCGAGATGAATTCCACCGGGGATTGTGCCTTCTGCCCAGTGGGTCTCAAAAAAACAGGTGATTTCGGAGAGAATGTCATTAAAATTTCTGGTTTTATGTCCGCTTTTTGCAGTATAGGTATTGGCATGCATCGGGTCACAGTTCCAGACAATGTTGTATCCTTCCCGCTTGGCTTCACGCAGGAGCGGTGGAAGCACCTTCTCAATATTTTTCATACCAAGACGGGTAATAAGAGTTAAACGCCCTGCTTCGTTCTCAGGATTTAAAGCATCGATAAGTCTTTTGACATTATCAAGATCATAATCGGGGCCGATTTTCACACCGATGGGGTTATTAACGCCACGCAGAAATTCCACATGGGCACCATCAACCTGACGGGTTCTCTCGCCGATCCAGAGCATATGGGCAGAGCAGTCGTACCAGCCGCCATTTATAGAATCTTCACGAGTCAATGCTGTTTCATAGCCAAGAAGCAATGCCTCATGGGAAGTGAAAAATTGCGCCTGTTTCATTTGTGGAGATTCGGGGTCAATACCAATGGTTTCCATAAATTGCAGCGCTTGTTCTATTTGTTTTCCAATTCGCTCATAGTTTCGTCCCATGGGAGATTGTTTCACAAATTCCTGGTTCCAGGCGGCAACCCGGTGCAGAGCGGCAAAACCACCACGGGTGAAAGCACGCAGCAGGTTGAGAGTGGATGCGGCCATGTTATAGCCCTGCATCATACGATTTGGATCAGGAATTCGTGCCGCTTCAATGGGTTCCGGGCTGTTGACCATATCGCCCCGGTAGGACATAAGCTCCACACCATCAACCATTTCTGTATCTGCTGATCTGGGTTTAGCAAATTGCCCTGCAATGCGACCAACCTTGATCACCGGTTTGCCACCGGCGTAGGTTAGCACTACCGCCATTTGCAACAGTACTTTCAGGGTTTCACGGATTTTGGGAGCAGTTACCTGGGAAAAATCTTCAGAACAGTCTCCACCCTGTACAAGAAAGGCATCGCCGGTGACAGCCTTGGCAAGCATCGCTTTTAAATCACGAATTTCTCCTGCAAAGACCAGGGGCGGCAGACGGGTAAGATCTTTTACCACCTCGTCGTGTATTGCCATATCCGGCCATTTAGGTTGTTGGAGAGCTGTGAAATTTTTCCAGCTTGTTTTGGACCATGTATTTTGTGTTCCCATTGTATTTCTCTCAAATAGATTCCGGACTTTTGCAAGTCCATCAAATTTATCGGCAGCAAATCTGTACATCAAAAACATTCAGGATTCGTAACTCCCCTTCTCTTTTCTTTCCTTCAGGAGCATCACGAAACTTTAAATCAGTTAACATCTCTTCTGCTTGTGTTCGTGTTGGAATGGCTTCCATCCCGGTGGCAAGCACCTTTCCTTTTGCAGTATCAAGCAATTCTGCATCCTGGCCATTCGTAATAACTGCCAGGGGGATCTGGTATTCTTTTTCAAGCACTCTGGCCGCTGCGACAACTGACCGTTCACGAGTCACAAGAGAGCCCGGAGCATAGCGAATAATCATAAATATTTTATCGCCCAGATTCACGGTAAGTTCAATATTTGAACGGACAAACTGGGAAGTAAAAAGCGTTTCTATAAATCGGCGTGGTTCAAGTTCTTCTTTCTTGTAACCAAGATCATTAACCATCATCTTCGACAGATCCTGCCTGGTTCGTTCATCGTCGGTATCGGGCAACTCCTCACCGGTAATAAAGTCAATCAGGGTGCCGTAAACGATATGGTGTGTTGGAACGTCAATCATATGCAATCATAAGTCCTAAAGCAAAAATGCCCTTCCATCACTGGAAGGGCATTGGAAAAATATGTCCTTCTAAATCTTACAGCTCAAGCCATGACTCGGAAAAGAGAGTCTGGCCGGAGAGGCACTTGTAGGTCTTGTAGTGCTCAAGAGCAACACCGTCAAGACCGGCAGCACCCGGATCATTTCCGTCCATCATTCCATGAATCAGATCAACGTGATCCTGACGCTCACCTTTACAGATAGCCATAAGCTCTGCATCGTAAGAGTTGACGATTGCAGTGGAAATACCATACTTCATAAGCATGATGAGGTAGGTACGATCAAGGTATTTACGAAGATTTTCAGCAACACCATTGGAAACATTGGAGAGTCCTACGGTGGAACCGGAACCGGGTGCGATATCCGGGATCATTTCCATAAACTCAAGACCGGCAGCAATCTGATCGGTGCCAAGGGTGATTGGTGTTCCGATTGGATCAAAGAGGATCTTCTCATTTGGAATTCCAGCATCGTTCAGTGCCATCATCAGATCAACTGACATGGCAGCACGCTCAGCTGAATCACGAGGCATACCATCAGCGCCCCAGAGAAGAGCAATAACATCACACTTCATCTCAGCAGCAACAGGAATCATCTGCTCCATACGCTCAGGCTGAGCGGAAATAGAGTTCATCAGCGCCTGTTCTTTGTTTTTTACAGCTTTAAAACCGGCAG
>JAOZLM010000148.1 GCA_029934815.1 Desulfocapsa sp.
TGGCAAGAAAAATACTTAAAGGGACACTGCCTTCAACATAGAGAGTAAGAAAAATAAGATGTGGTCCCGATTCAGGAATGAGCCCAATCAGGCAGGCCACCAGAAGAACAAGGAGCTGGTTTTCCTGTAGCCAGGAGCCAAGGTCAAGTTGATCCACAAGAAGATGCATGACCAGCAGTGCCCCGAATGTCCAGAGGAATATTCTTGGCACATGACTCTTAACCACATGGTTCCAAAGATGTTCTACAAGAAAGTGATCCGGTACAGTGGCCACTATAAAAAGGGCCACACTACTGACCAGAACCAGAGTAATTTTAATCCAGTTCCAGACAGGAGGTCCTAACTGACTGGTAAGCACAGCAAAAAGAAACAACGACAGAGTAACACTGAGGATTCCTCTGGATGGAATACAATGTTGCCACTGTTCCTTTACATTTGCAAAAGAACAGTGGCATGATTGATCTGTATGTATTTCAAATTCCTGGTTACAGCCAATACAGTTTTCCAGTTTCTGTTTAAATATTTTATCGGTGATATAGCCGGCTGCAAGCCCGAGAACCAGTAAAATCATAAAGATCAGTACAGACTGTCTGGGAATTAATGACAGCATGACAAAGGCTTCGTCTCCGCTGGTGGCAATCATGGCCACCACCACTGCGCCAAGGGTGACTTCGCGATGCGAATACAAAGAAACCACGGCAAAAGCACCAAGACATCCGGGAGTAACCCCGAGAATTGCTGCCAGGAGATACTGTTTCCACAGTCCTCCGCGTAACCCTTTTTGCCACATTCCTCTGGAGGATATATTGATATATTCAATAACCACCATCATCATGGCCACAAAGCCCGTTATCATAACTGCATGGAGAAAAGCGTGTTGTAAAAAAGAACCCATAATTATTGATCCTTTTGGGAAGAGTTATTTAACAGAAAAGATCTAATGCCCTCTTATGAAGCCGTTGTTTTGCAGGACTCAGCATCCTCCAACTGTAGTGAAAAAAGACGTGTCATTGCTTGTTCAATCGATGTTGTGCGAGGAAACCATACCCGGTAACAATTGGCTTCGATACCCCATTCATCTCGAGTCTGGCCAACTTTTTCGCGAAGTTTGCTAATCAGTTCCTTTGTTTCTTCTTCACTGTCTCCCTCGGCATATATCATATAGTCACAATGCTTTCTAAACAGCATTACTGAGCCATCATAGTTCAGCCGTGCCTCCCGATATCGAATAACAGTATCCCTCAGATGTTGCCCTATTTCATCATGGACCTGGCCTGCTACAATTACTCCATTTTCTACCTGAAAAAGACCCAGGCCCCTGAAGCTGACGAGCAGGAGAAGATACCCGGCAGTATTCTCTTCCCCGAGTACCTTTAAATCATCCAGCACTAGAAGATAACGGTAGTTATATAGCTCGCTTAAGGTGTCTCTGAAGAAGCTGTCTCTACGGAAATGTTCAATTTCTTTCATAAAATTTCCGGTGGGCTGCAGACTCGCATGCTCAAGAACAATTGAATCTGCGATACGACTCAATCCGCTAACAATAGTAGCGTCCAGAGTCCCCTTTTGCGCTTCATACTGCAAAATTCCAATGGCTGTTTGTACTGAAAAAGATGTCTTGTAGGGCCTTCTGCTGGTGAGAGCCTCAAATTCATCTGCCACAGCTGCAATGCGTGACAGCTGATCTATCTCAGAAGCAAGAAGACCTTGCGGATAACCGCTGCCATCCAGTCGTTCGTGATGTTTGAGGATTATGTTTGTGATACGGTCATCGTGGAGCCTGGAAGCAAAGAGCTTTGCCCCGATAAGCGGATGGTACTCCATGATTCTTCGGTCTTGATCATTAAAAAGATCTGGTTTCAACAATACATCATCGGGGATTGCCGTCTTCCCGATATCGTGAACCAGACAACCCAGTTCCAGAATCGTTAACTCTTCATCGGTAAGGCCCAATTCGGTTCCAAGAGTCTTTGCAATCTGAGCAACACGTATAGTGTGTTTGTAGGTGGAAAAATCCCGATTTGCAAGTACCTCGTTCATGATCTCAAAAAGATCTCTGGTGAGTAAATTGTTGTTGAATCCCAGGATTTGTTCTACCGATTTGTCATTTTGAGGATGTGTAATATTTTTTGGTGTTATGGTCATTATACTTATTTTCCCCTTCGGAGGTGACAGGTAAGGCCTCGAAATGTCGATGTAAAGCCAGGGTGGAGTTGGCATATACACATTACAACATAGGCCTGATAGTAAGATTGTCAATAGATTTAATAAAAAGAACTCTTAGAATATCTCTGTAGAGAACTAAATTACAACAAAAAAAATTGTTGTCCACTGACTCCTCAGAGCTAGGAATCGTGCTTAAGCAATTTTAATTTATATTACCTTGTTATTTTAGAAATATGCATTATTAGTTTTAAACATAAGCACGTTAAGGGGGGCTTTGTTTTATAGCACTGACAAGTGTCAATATTAAATTTTTCAAGAGGGAGGTATTATGTCAGCAATACAGAAAATACTCTATGCAACCGATTTATCTGAAGCAGCCAAAGAAGCCATGAAGTGGACCAAAGATCTTGCTGAAAAGTATGAAGCGGAGGTTACGATCATTCATGTCATCCCTGATAGTGTCTCAAAGGAATTATCTTCTTTTGGAGCTGACCGGACAGCACCATCCGCTGATCAGGAGCGGGCAAATCTCATAGATACCAAAAAAGAGGAAATATTTGCCCTATGCCAGGAAAGGCAAAAAGATAATCTGGATTGCAACATTGATCTTGATCATATTCTGGTTAAAACGGGTCAGCCTGTTCATGAGATTTTAGCCACGGTTGAGAATGGTGATTTCGATATAGTTGTTATAGGAACTCGTGGAAAGGGTTTGATTAAGAAATTATTGATTGGCTCAGTTGCCAGACAGGTTGTTGAGCTTTGTACAGTCCCTGTCCTAACAGTCAGGCTTCCTGCCAGTTAATTCTGATGGCGTCGTAATAAAAACTCTTCATCTGCTTCGTTGCTGCCAATTTTCTATTATTACGACGTACTCTAGTACGCCGAAATGATAGAAAATTGACGCGCCTCGCATATGAAGTTTTTCACCCGAACAAAGGGTACTCTTTTTAGTCCCCCCTTGAGGGGGCTAAATACTTAGTCATCGTATACTTGAGGTTTTTACCAGTTGGTTAATTCTTACCACCGTAAGTGTAACGGGTTAAATATGCGATTAATATTCATTGATTCCATCAAATAGAGCCTTTTTTTCGTTTTTCAACGAGAGAGGCGTTATTTGAGGGAATCAGTTTTCCACTCAAAGTAGCTTTGAAGAGTGGGGCTGCTAAAAGGAATAATGCAATGAAAGCAACCAAAATAACAGACGGGATATACCGGCTTGGCGTAAACCTGGAAGATGATCTCTTATTTGAAGGAATGTGGCCCATGCCCCATGGTATCTCCATTAATTCCTATGTAGTTCAGGGAGAACGGACAGCACTCATTGATCTCATAGAAGATGTCAGGGATAAACCACTTGAATTTGAGCAGGAGCTGCACTCCATTCCTCTGCAGGCAAAGGATATCGACTGCATGATTATTAACCATATGGAACCTGATCATACCAGCTGGCTCCCTGCCTTTTATCAGGAGAACCCGGATCTGGAATTTTATATCACCAAGAAAGGTGCTGCTATGCTGAAGGCATTTTGCGGGATTGATAAAAATGTCCATATTGTCAAGAGCGGTGATACAGTAGACTTGGGAGCTGGAAAAATTCTGACTTTTTATGAGGCGCCCAATCTTCACTGGCCGGAGACCATGTTCACCTTTGAGCAGAGTTCCGGTATCCTCTTTACCTGTGATGCCTTTGGATCTTACGGGGCCATCACCGATGTTATTTTTGATGACCAACTTTCTTCCGAGCAGCATGATTTCTTTACGCAGGAGGCATTACGCTACTTTGCCAATATCATTGGCGGCTTTTCCATGTTTGTCGAAAAGGCCGTCACCCAACTCAAAGATCTGGATATCAAGATGATTGCCCCCTCTCACGGGATTGTCTGGCGGGAAAAACCCCAGGAAATCATTGACACTTATCTGCGTTTTGCAGGCTATATGTCAGGCCCTGCCGAACCCGAAGTGACTATTATCTGGTCAAGCATGTACGGGAATACTGAAAAAGTGGTCAATGCCATGATTCAGGGTGTGCGCAGTGAGGGCATTCCGGTTCATGTCCACAGAGTACCTAATGATCATGTCGGCTTTATTCTGGCTTCTGCATGGAAATCAGCAGGGCTTATCGTCGGTATGCCAACCTATGAGTATCGCATGTTCCCTCCCATGGCCTGGACATTAGACATGTTCGGTCGTAAAAAAGTCTGGAATAAAAAGGTACTGCGCTTTGGTTCCTTTGGCTGGTCGGGAGGCGCTCAACGGGAAATGGATACCTTAACCGAGAAGTTAAAATGGGACTTCCTTGACCCCGTGGAATGGCAAGGGGCACCAGACGATGAAGATTTAAAACGCGCTGAATCCCAGAGCAGGGAACTGGCCAGACAGATCAAAGAAGAGGGAAGAGGTTAAGGATCTTTACTGCCTCAATCAATAATAGTTACTAGCTGTACATATCCCTTATATGGAGGGGGACAAGATGTCAGAACAATTTAAAGCAACACCATCCGCAATTGCTCTAAATTTTAATCCGGCTTGGTTTGCCTCAATAATGGGTACGGCAGTTATTCCGCTGGCAATTTCCTTTATTAACGCCCCTTGGGTGAAACCCGTCTCCATCACGTTTCTGATTCTTTCACTGATTCTCTTTGTCGTTTTTTTGATTCCATGGACAGCGAAATTCATTCTTGCTCCAGAGAATGTAAAAAAAGATCTGAATCATCCCATCGCCTCTAATTTCTATCCGACGATGCCTATTTGCCTGGTGCTTTTTTCTCTCAACCTGATGAAATTTCCGACCTTTTTCTTTAGTGAAGAAACGTCGATCAGACTGGCCTACTATCTCTGGCTGGCAGGAGCATTTGGCATTTATTTAATGGGATTTATTATCCTAATTCATATTTTCAAGCATCAGGAGATCGAGCTGTCCCATGCCAATTTCGGTTGGTATATCCCCCCGGTATCAAAACTGATCGTTCCTATAGCTGGCTTTGAACTGGCTGCCAAATTTCCCCAATATACTGAATTTACCGTCACCCTCTCCATGATCAGCCTTGGCGTTGGTTTCTTTCTTTTTTTATTTGTTGGTGCAGCGGTCTACCATCGCTACATCTACCACGAATTACCCATGAATAAATTTGCCCCAACTTTTTTTATCGGCATTGCTCCGACTGCGATTCTTTCGGTTATTCTGTTTAAAATGATGGTTCTTTTCCAACACCATGTTTTTTTTGGTGTTGACCCGACTGCTTTTATGACCATTGCAAAGCTTGGTATTTTTGCAAGCTGGGGGTTTTCTGCCTGGTGGTTTGTCATGGCCCTGATTGTAACACTCTATTACATAAAGGCTCTTGACCTTCCTTATGCTCTGTCGTGGTGGGCTTTTACCTTTCCCTCAGGTGCCCTGTGCATATCCTCAGGAATCACCTGGAAGGCAACACAGTTTGAATTGATTCATACCTTTTACATTCTGAATGTTACTTTTTTACTTGTGGTCTGGATATTGGTTTTACTGCGAACGGGTAAGGGAGTTATCTCGGGAAAAGTTTTTGCTCCGAGTCATTAACGAGGACTTGCTATTTCTGAGGGAACAATTCTGTACTGAAATATAAAATCTGCTCCTGAAGGATCTCTTCCGGTAGCTTCCTGAGAGTGGTGTGGCAGGACAGAATCAATGGTTCTTTTTTTATTCGAACCAAACCAGAACAATGGGTATGCGGTTGAAATAGTGAGATTATTCCTTGTGTTTTGTTCTCAGTATATGATAGCCTG
>JAOZLM010000149.1 GCA_029934815.1 Desulfocapsa sp.
AAAAACTTTATATCGAGGCACGGAAATTTAATATCATTTCGGCGTACTAAAGTACGTTGAAATGATATCAAATTTGCAGTAACGAAGAAGATGAAGAGTTTTTACAAATCCATCAAGATTTCGCTTTGGCCATGGCATTCTTAAATGCCTGCGCAGATCCTGCAATAACTGAATCCGGAACACAAAATGCCAGTCTGAAATATCCGGGCGCTCCAAATCCCTGTCCGGGAACAGCCAGGATTTTTTCTTCCTGAAGCATGGCGCAGAACTTCACATCATCTGCAATGGGTGATTTAGGGAATACATAGAAGGCACCTTTTGGCGGGATAAATTCAAACCCTGCTTCTTCCAGAATTTTGCAGAAGGTTTCACGTCTTTCCTCATAAATCGAATTGTCAACACTTGCGTCCTGTAACTCTGCAACTACTCGCTGCATCAATGCCGGTGCGTTCACGAATCCAAGGATTCTGTTGGCAAGAGTGAGGGCATCCAGAAGGGCTGCTTTGTCATTCACTTCAGGATGTACAGCAAGGTAACCTATACGCTCGCCCGGAAGAGAGAGGTCTTTTGAATAAGAGGACAGAACAATGGAGTTTTTGGTAGCCTGAAAAATACTACCCACCTCATTATTATCAAAAATGATCTTTCGGTAAGGTTCATCAGCCAGCATATAGATGGTGGTTTTCAGTTCTTCCCCTTTTTTATCAAGCAGTGCGCCAAGGGCATTAAGCGATTCCTGAGAGTAAATCTGACCCGTTGGATTGTTGGGTGAGTTTATGATGATTGCTTTGGTCTTATCACTGATTGCAGCTTCAATTGCTGCCAGATCGATGTTGAAATCAGAATCGGTCTGTACAATTTTGGTGACTCCACCGTGGTTATCTACATAGAAATTATACTCTACGAAAAAGGGAGCCAGAATGATCACTTCTTCGCCCGGATTAAGGAGCGCTTTCATAACAATATTTAAAGCACCCGCAGCTCCACAGGTCATAAGCATATCGCCATGGAACACTTCCACACCCTGTTCCTTAGACATCTTGCCCGCTATCGCTTCACGTACCCAGGGGTAACCGCCGTTTGGCATATAGGCATGAACCATTGGGGACTGGTCGTTAACGATTTCTTTGATGGCTTTGTCAAATTCAGGTGGTGGTGGAACATCAGGATTACCCAGGCTAAAGTCAAAGATGTTTTCAGCACCAAATTCTGCTTTCATCTTGGCTCCTTCTTCAAACATCTTCCGAATCCAGGATGATTTTTCAGCAAAAGCACGCATTTTAGTTGAGATAGTCATTATGTGTAACTCCTTAGTTTGTATTGGTTGAAATCGATTCGATTGTAAAAAGCTTCATCGATTACTTTTTCTTGAAGAAATCGTATGCTCCATTAATCTCTTTCATTTTTTCTTCGGCCACAGCTCTGAATTCTTCACCCAGATGGCGAACTTTATCTGGATGATACTTCATGCTGAGTTTTCTGTAAGCCTTCTTTATGGCATCTTTATCAGCACCGGATTCTAGCCCAAGAATTGCGTAATACTGATCAGCCGTTCCCTGTGTCGTGCCAAATGGTTGTTGGCTGCCATATTTATATTTAGCTTCAATGGTACGTTTATCGTAATCCTTAATCTGCAGATAATTTGCAATATCCCGGGCGATTTTCAGTTCTGTTTCCGGAACATGCGTTTTGGTATACAGAATCTGGTAAATCAGTTCAAGCAGGATTAAGCGTGGTTCATAGGCAAAAGTATTCCTGAATTCCAGAAGCAGTGACTCCATGGATTCAGTGGAATTAACAGCTTCATTAATAAGCTCTTTGACCCAGGCCATTTTTGTCTGGTCATAGCGCAGATTTTGCTGGAAAAAACGGTGAAGAGTGGAGATTTCTTCTTTGCTGATGACACCATCAATTTTAGCAATATTGATAAGAATCTGCACCAGCAGCCAGACAAAGCGGTTATGGCTTTCTGTCTGCGACTGCTCGTAGGTGGAAATCTTCTTTTTCATCCAGAAACTGAAACCCCAGAAGATTCCAATAAAAATCAGGATACCGGCAATACCGGAATAGATAAGCACGCCAAGGAAATTCAGGAGTCCTGAAAATCCTCCAGTAAGAAGACTAAATAGAAGAACGATGAGGAGGCAGCCTCCACATCCCGGTTGTTGGCGTTGTTGATATCTCATTTTAACTTATATTGTCATCGCCAAAGAGGGCGTCGATAAATTCGTTGGCATCAAAATCACGGAGATCATCAATCTGTTCGCCAATGCCGATAAAGCGAATAGGGATTTTCAGTTCCCGACAGATATTGGCAACAATGCCGCCTTTAGCGGTGCCATCAAGTTTGGTGAGGGCAAGACCGGTAATTCCTACTGTTTCATTAAAAAGTTTAGCCTGGGAAACTGCATTCTGGCCGGTTGTGGCATCGAGCACCAGCATGATTTCATGGGGTGCGCCATCAAGACGTTTTCCCATAACCCGCTTGATTTTCTTCAGCTCTTCCATGAGGTTGACCTGCGTATGCAGTCTTCCTGCTGTATCAACAATCACCACATCATAGTTACCGGCAACTGCTTTATCCATGGCATCAAATGCTACAGCTGATGGATCTGTACCTTCTGCCTTGGTAACGACTTCAACACCATTTCGTTCGCCCCAAATTTCCAGTTGGGCAACAGCTGCTGCACGAAAGGTGTCGGCAGCCACAAGTAAAACGGACTGCCCTGAATTCTTGAATTTTTTTGCAATTTTACCAATGGTGGTGGTCTTTCCAACACCATTTACTCCCACTACCATAATCACAAAAGGGCCGTCGCCGGGCATAACCAGTTCGGCAGGTTTTTCAGATTCTGTTATATAGGTGCAGAGTTTTTCCTTTAATATTCCTTTTAAAACGTTCGGATCGGAAAGGGCATCACGCTTAACCTTTTTTCTGGCGTCATCCAGCAAATCCATGGTGGTAGCCACGCCAAGATCTGCGGTGATCAGGATTTCTTCAAGCTCATCAAAGAGATCTGCATCAATCTCTTTTTTGCCAAGAAACAGCGAATCCATACGATAGATAAGTGATTCTTTGGTCTTACCAAGTCGTGAAGAGAGGCGCTGGAGCATGGAATCCCCAGTACTTTCTGTTTCTGCTACTGCTTCCTGCTCCGTTGCCGAAGGAGTCTGCGCAGTTTGTTCTGCAACTTCCTGAGGCGCAACAAGTTCCTCTACTGCGTCCTCAACCGGAACATTATCTTCAGTTTTAGAGAATTTTTTCTTAAACCATCCTAACATACAGAAATCCTTAATTTGATAAGCTTACGCATAAAAATATTGCTCTCACAAAACCTTGTATACTACGCATAGATCACCAAGAAAGCAATAAAAACAGATGCACTTTTAATCATTTGCGTAGTGTCAAAATGAAGTTGTATGGGCGTCTAGGAAAATATTTGCTTTTCTGTAGAACATCATTACTGTATGGCAAGGTTGTGGGCTGCTTAAGTGATGTGTTGATTAGATGGAGCGGCTTTACTTTTAAAATGTTTATTAGCTTTTTAACTATAGATTGTTTTTTTTTGGAGGATGTTATGAGTTCATGTTCAAGTGGTTCCTGCGGAACCCCGCAAGACCAGCAAGCACAAATGGCCCAGCAGGATAATGCTATCACCCGTTCCCTTGGGAAAATTAAAAATAAAATTCTGGTAATGAGCGGAAAGGGCGGAGTTGGAAAATCAACTGTATCTGTTAACCTTGCACTTGGTCTTGCTGCTAAAGGGCATAAAGTCGGTTTGATGGACGTGGATCTTCATGGTCCTGATGTTATCCGTATGCTTAATCTTACCGGAACCCTTGAGCCACCAAAGAATCCAGATGATCTGGTTGCTCCACTTAAATACAACGACAATCTTAAGGTTGTTTCTTTAGAATATATGATGAAGGATCGTGATGAAGCCATTATCTGGCGCGGACCTTTGAAGATTCAGGCCATTCGACAGTTTGTTGCCGATATGGACTGGGGTGAGCTTGATTATCTGATTATTGATGCTCCTCCAGGTACCGGTGATGAGCCTTTGTCTGTTGCTCAGACAATTCCATTAGTGAAAGCGCTTGTTGTAACTACTCCTCAGAAGGTTGCTCTTGCTGATGTCCGTAAGTCGCTTAACTTCTGTCGTACTGTTGAGATGGAAGTTGTCGGAATTGTAGAGAATATGTCAGGTTTTGTTTGTCCTGAATGTAATACAACCGTTGATATTTTTAAGACTGGTGGCGGCGAAGAGCTTTCCCGTGAGTTTGACCTTCCTTTCCTTGGCGCTGTTCCCATGGATCCTAAGGTTGTTATTGCTGGTGATGACGGTGTTCCTTATTTGTCCTCTGATGCTAAGAGTCCTGCTACTGAGGCTTTTGCTAAGATTGTTGACTCTGTTGAACTTCGTTTGCCTCCCGTTATGCCTCCTGCTCCTTTGCAGATGGCTTCGGCTGATTCCGGGTCAAGTGACTGCGGTTGTGGAAGCGGCGGATGTGATTCAGATAAATGCGATTGTTAGTGATGCGGTAAAAAATCACCAGCACCCCATCTCTGAACGGTCGTCTCGTCCTGCATACGGTCTCGTATAGCAGGAGCGAAACGCCTGCCCAGATATGGGGCACGAAGTCTACGCTTATCTGGTAAACTTTTACGGTTCCAGGTTGTTTTCGCTTTTCTCTTTTGTTATTTCTTTTAATGGATTTTTTCTTATGTTTCTGAAACAACTTACAGTTGGCTCCATGGGTGTCTGCTGCTATATTATTGGCTGTTCCAAGACTAATCGCTGTGCTATTGTTGATCCCGGTGGTGATGAAGATAAAATCCTGAAAGAAGTTGAAGATTCGGGGCTGACCATTGATGCTATTATTGCAACCCATGGGCATCCTGATCATGTTTGCGGCAATCGGATTATTAAAGAAGCAAGTGGCGCAGATATTATTATGCACGAGATTGATGAAGAATTCTTCGCCAAACCTGAAGTGCAGAATTATTTCTCCATGCTTGGTCTTGAAGCGTCCCCACCAGCAGATCGTACCGTTAAGCACGGGGATATTATCAAGATCGGTGAAGAAGAAATTAAAGTGATTCATACTCCCGGGCATACTCCCGGTGGCATGTGTTTATATGGTGGTACTGATCTTATTACCGGTGATACTCTTTTTGTTGGTGGTATTGGCAGGACTGATTTCCCCGGTGGTTCGTATGATGAATTAATTGCATCCATAAAAGAGCAGTTGTTGATTCTTCCCGGTGAAACAGCAGTGTGGCCCGGACATGGTTATGGTGGAAGTCGTTCAACACTTGCAGAAGAGGCCCGCTCTAACCCATATCTCAGCTAATTTATCCTTACAGTTATATGAGATAAACTCGTAAAAAGTCCAAAATAAGGATGGATTTGTAAAAAGCTTCATATTCGAGGCGCAAGAAATTTACATCATTTCGGCGTACTAAGGTACGTCGTAATTATTTACATTTTGTAGCAACGAAGAAGATGAAGAGTTTTTGCGAATCCATAATTTATGCGTGAAATAGTCCTCGGTACAGCTGGCCATGTTGATCATGGAAAAACGAGTTTCGTCCGTGCCCTGACCGGTATCGAAACTGATCGTCTGGCTGAGGAAAAAAAACGCGGTATAACCATTGAGCTGGGGTTCGCCTATCTCGATCTTCCCTGCGGCCATCGTCTTGGTATTGTTGACGTTCCCGGCCATGAAAAATTCGTAAAAAATATGGTTGCCGGTGTTACCGGTATGGATCTTGTTGCTTTTATTATTGCAGCGGATGAGGGCATTATGCCCCAGACCAGAGAGCATTTTGAGATTTGTCGTCTGCTTGGTGTAAAAGAAGGCATCATCGTAATCACCAAAAAAGATATGGTGGAAGAAGAGTGGCTGGAGATGGTCACCGAAGAGG
>JAOZLM010000150.1:0-2416 GCA_029934815.1 Desulfocapsa sp.
ATTCCTGGTTGGATTGGTCAATGTTGTCACGGATCCGAAGAAGAAAAAGTGTATCATGAACTCTGTCAAATAGCTAATGAGTGGATTGAAATATATAAAAACGAAGGGCTGCCACTTCCAAGCTCAACAAATAAGAAATATTCTGGTAAATTTCAGCTTCGTTTAGGAAGTGAACTACACAAAGTAATCTCTCTTAAAGCAATGGAAACAGGAGATAGCCTTAATAACTTTTGTGTCAAAATGTTAAAAAAATCACTAACTCCCAGTCACCAGAGCAAAAGCTAGCCATCCTCTTCCGCCAATATTCATACAGTATGATGGGTTGGATGAAGTTATGGTATCGTATTAACGTTGTAAAACGCTCAAATTCTTACCCATATAGCAAAAACACTGAAATTCTCGTGACAGTATCGCGTATAACATATTAGAACTCATATACTAATTCAGCAAAAAGCCGATCATTGTCACTAATGGTACTTAAAGACCCTTGATCTGCAGCTTGATAAAAAATAACACCACCTATTAGCCTTATTGCATCAGTGAACGCATAATCCAGTTGGAACCTTTCAAACATCCCGTCTTCACCATGTGCACCAAATATTGAAAGCAGGATCTTTAACTGAATAGTATCATTTGCAAAATCCCGAACCAGTTTTGCGACAGTTTGCATAGCATTTTCCTGCGCAATATCCGGAGATAACGTAAGCTGGTTATCAAAATTCAAGATACTTCTGTTAACAAGCTCAAGGGAGAGCAGTGTCTCGGAAAACCCTGTATATTCAATTCCTCCCATGTAATCCAGACGAGAAAAATCTTTATCCGGCAGATTCGAATATTCAAGGCCATCAAACCAGGCCGCTTCACCTTTAAGCAACCAGTTGCCAAAAGCAATATTGGAAGTGAGACCGGTCATCAACACACGGCTGTGTTCCCTTTGGGCAGACCCAACCTTTTGAACTATGTGAGCTCTTTCATCAAAAACATAAGCAGCATAAAGGGAAAGATCCCAACCGCTGAAAATTCCGTTTAGGGCAAGTGCATATTGCTGATTTTCCAGAGAAATATCAGGCGATTCTTCCGGTGGCATTGGAGAAGATCCCGGGAAAAAGTCACTGTTATAAACCGGATTTTTACTGAAACGAACTTCATTGATTATAATACTGCTGAGGTTCCAGTCTCCGGTGTAATAATCTAGCTTAGTCATGGTTACCGGCAGTCGACGATTTTTTATATCAACCATACCAGGCAGGCGATTATCAAGGGGATTTAAGATATCAGTGACTCTGACATTATCAGACTTTCCCCAGACCACAACTTGTCGGCCAATCTTAACATCAAGCGAAGAGTTTAAACTTCCCATGATATAGAGATCATCAAACTCCAACTCATCCTCGTAGAGATCCAGTAATGCGTTGCTGTACTGCTCTCTTCCCTGTATTGAATAGGAAGCATCGTAAAAACCGTGTCCACTGATATAAAACTGCCACTCTCCAAAACGCATTTTACTGTTGAGTGTGATGGTTGAGCGCAGCATGGAGAGATCACGAAAATCAGCATCTCCTGCCTCTGGTGTTTTATGGGCAAAATTATACGACGATGCCAGTCCGAAGCTTCCGTTTACATCCATCCAGTCTGGCAATATTTCAGAATCTGTGTTTTCAGCCTGTTGTTTTTCTTTTACCGGTTCGTCAAAGCCGGAAAATAGTTCATCCAGTTCTTCATTTGCTGGTTGCTGTACCGCAGGCTCGCTATCAAAACCTGATAAGACATCATCAAGTTCCTGTGCATTTGTAGTAACTGGACCATTCCATATTACTAATGCAAAGGAAAAAAGGAGAAGTGTTGTTTTGTCGGCAGGCTGAATAATCACGTTTTACATTCCTTTTTCCAGACGACGAATGGAAAAAAGATCATCGTCAAGGGACTGGTTAAACTGTATAGCTGACCATTCCATAACAGTTTTATGTTGAGTAACTTTGTTCTTGGTGGTCTTCATACGATATTCTGTGGAAACCCATATTCCATCTATCTGCTTTATTCCAATCATCTCCTGATATTTTATTTTCTTTCCGGCTTTCAACCAATGTACTGCACGTACACCAAGGAAAATATCCTGTCGAATAAAAATGACAGATTTTGTGTAGCCATATCGGTTTTCAACTTCCTTATCGGCAGGCAGTGCTTCGATGAGCCATACCTTATGGCCATTAACTTCACTTTCTTTGAGTAGTTTATATTTCCATTCATCGAGCACTCGGCTGGTCATATCAGCGTAGGAAAAATCTGATCCCATAAAGGCTGATGATTTGTCTGAACTGGCAATACGTTTTGTTTTACGCAGATCCGGTAAATAGAGCCACTGGTCATCGTCACGCCCGCCTTCATAGTAGTCATAGGTGAGAAAACCGGTATCCTT
>JAOZLM010000150.1:2516-5917 GCA_029934815.1 Desulfocapsa sp.
ACCAGGGCAAAAACAATCGCCATGCCAACCAGCATGCCGAAAGCAAATACATTATTCATTGCCGCAAACATAAAGATAAAAAAGCCAATTGACAACACGATAGAGGTTGTGAGCATGGCTCGTCCTGCTGTATGCAGAGTATGCCCGACTGCATCTCTTACATCACCACTCTCAGTATAATATCGTTTAAAGTTATAGATAAAGTGTACCGTGTCATCCACAGCAAGCCCAATTGCAATACTGGCGACCATCATAGTGAACATATCAAGCGGTATGGAAAACCAGCCCATAATGCCCATGACTATGATGATAGGCCCCACATTAGGAATCATGGCAATAACTCCTAATCTGAAATTCCCGATCAGCAGAACCATCATTAAACTGATAACCACAATGGCGATTCCGTAACTCTGGGCAGCTGAATACATAGTGGCATGTAGAATACGGGCAAACAGAGACATAATTCCAGTGGTGGAAACTTCTACAGCTTTTCCATCATGTTCTATTCCTTCAAATGCAGTGGCGAAACGATGTTCAATTTCCTCAATAAAAGGAACATAGGAAAGGGCATCACGCCAGGGAACCTTGATGGTGAATCGTGCCTGTTGAAACATGGAATCCACCACATCTTCCAGATCGTCGGAACCGGAGTTTTCAAAGAGAAGGAATTCCTGAGGAATTAATGCTTCATTATCAGGGATTTTATAGAACTCCGGATTATTTTCGCCAAGAGCCTGGTGAATTTCCTTGAGGATGGTGGTAAGTGCAATGACTTTTCCTACAAAAAGCTCACCCTGTTCAAAGTCTTCAAGATCAGTCGCCAGATTGTCCATAGCCAGCAGAATCTCTCTGTTGTAGAGCCCATTTTCTCTGCCTGTATCGATTACCACTTCAAGTGCTACGGAACCACGAAGATTCTCATCTATGGCTTCAGTTGCTGTACGTACAGGAAGGTCAGCAGGCAGCCAGTTGAGTAGATTGTGTGAAAACTGCAGTTTTGGTAACCCTGCAACGGCAATGGCAATTCCAATGGCTGCAAGAAATACAATCAACTTGGGTCGGCTGGTGGTAAGATCGGCAACCCAATCAATAAAACGATCAAAAGCTGTGACAGTATTCGTCTCCTTGCTGGTGTTTTTCTTTGCTTTCAAAGGAATTATCGCCAGTACAGCCGGAAGGAGAAAAAGAGTAAAAAACAGGGAAAACAACACACCAACTGCCGAAAATAACCCAAGATCCGCAATCGGTGCCACCTCTGCACTGGCAAAAGATGCAAGACCTGCAGCTGTGGTGAGTGATGTCATAACGATGGCAAATCCGGAATGCGAATAGGCGTGGATAATGGCTTCATTTTTGTCACTGCTTGTACGTAAATACTGATACACAAGGGAGAGTACATGAATACTGGCACCAACTCCCACTGCAAGTAAAAATGAGGGGAGAATAATGGTAGGTGTTTTAAAGAAAATACCGGCTTTAGCCATAATACCAAGTGTGGAGGTAAGCGTTAGTGCAACAATCAGCAACGGCAATACTACTCCGGATATTCGACGAAACATAATAAAGAGACAAAGACCGATGGTTAAAACAGCCAGGCGTAAAAACTTCTTCATATCCGCCATCATCAGTTGCTTAACCGTATGGGTAACAACCGGACTGCCCGCCATGATAATCTGAAAGTCAGGGCTGTTGAATTCCTGCATCACTTCTTCGGCGACACGAACCATGGCAGCATTTTCCTGATCTGTCAGATATTCAGGTTTTTGTGCAGGGCTACTTTCATCAGAACTGAACTCATCTTCAAATCCTGCAAGTTCATCCTCAAGGCTGACAGCCTCTTCGCCATCAGGGATAACCGAAGAATACGTGTCGCTTTGCAGAAGAATTGTGGTGAAAGTTCCATCTTCTGAAACCAGCATATTTGTGTAATTTGGATTTGATAGAATTATTTTTTTCAGTTTTTCAAGTTCCTGTTCGTTTTTCGGGAATTTTGCCAGAAGGTCATCGACCAGCAGTGTATCACCGACGCCTCTGGTATTCCGGCCATTAACGAGAGAGTTAATGGCAGAAATGTGGGGAACCCGTTCTTCGAGCTGCTCATGAAACTTTTGTAATTTTTGCAGAAAGGGAATACTGAAAATATTTTCATTCTGAATGGACATAACCAGCAGATCATCACGACCAAACTGATCACGGAATGTATTATAGGTGAGCAGGATCTCATCATCTTCATGGAGCAGACCTTCGTTGGACGTGTCGATGGTCAGATACCGTACCTGTGAGGCAAGTGCAAAACTCATTAGCAAAATCAGGATGAGAAGAGGAAATCTGAATTTGATTATTAACCGGGTCTGAGCACTAAACAGAGATTCTATACGCTTTGTGGTGTTCTTCATATTATTGCTTCATTCCATGATGAGATGATCTTTCATTTTCTTTTTCAAGGGTAGGCAGAAAAATTGAAAGTATTATGTTTGTATATGTTTCCACATCCACAGGGTTTGTTGAGCTTCCTCTTACGTGCTCCATTAATGGTGTAAATAGAAAGCGGGAAGCCATTAATGATGTGAGCATGGGACCAATGCAGGTTGCAGGAATGTTTCGACCGGTTTCTTTGTTCAGTGGCAGACAAACTTCTTTTTCCAGAATAGCTGCCATTTGTCTGGCCCACGTACTCTTATGCTCGATGATCTCCTGATCATCAAGGGGAAGTTCTGTTATGAAAATCAGTAGACTGTGTTGCCGGGTATCAAAATATCGAACTGCATGAATAATGAACCCGGAAAGTCTTTCGTGTAATGTTCCTGTTCTTACCAATTCCTGTTTGGCAATAGCAATATAACCGGCAAAAAAATCATCAAGAATTTCCTTGAGTAAACCCTTTTTTGATCCATAAAAATAGTTGATCATGGCAAGGTTTACATCCGCTTTAGTTGCAAGTTCACGCAGACCTGTTCCGGCAAAACCATGCCTGGCAAAAAGCTTGACTGCCGTATTGAATATACGGTCTTTGGGCGCAGTGTCTGGTAATTTACTGTTCATTTTTACTGCCAGTTGTATTACATATATTAAAAGTTAAACGTCCGTTTAACTTCCTGTATAGCATTCCATATTTTTTCCGTCAAGTCTCTTTCTAATAAGCTGCCAGTTTATCAGTTTACTTTTCGACAAACATGTCGAGTGATGCATGGATTGTCGAAAGAAACAATAAGTGAAGGAGAGAAGGATGTCTTCTAACTGTCGGTTAATAATGGGAATGATCGAAATTCTATAGGTTGGCATGCTTGTTGTAATGTTTGAATATGAAACGAAACATTTGGGTAGAAATATCTGCTCAAATACAAACAATATAAACACAGGAGCTTTCACTATGAAAATGCAACTTAAACAAAAACTGATAG
>JAOZLM010000151.1 GCA_029934815.1 Desulfocapsa sp.
TCCATTTCTGTTTTTTTATTCGATGTTCGATGTTCGATGTTCGATGTTCGATGTTTAGCTGCATTGTGTACGGGGGAACTGTAACTCTTCCCTCTGCTCGTTCTTCTTTGTTCATTGTTGTCCTCAAAAAAAGCATATGTCTGACAGCTCTATAATCGATTGGATAGCTCTTGGCCTCATGCCCGGGCTTGGGAATAAAACTATCCTGCAACTGGTTGAACGTTTTGGTAATCCCGATGCCGTTTTTACAGCCTGCCAAAAAGGCGGTGAAAGTTGCAGTGGTATCAAAACAAGACTCCTCACCTCCCTTTCTTCCCCCGATCCTTTTCGTAAACAGGCAGATGTCCTTTTACGGCGATTACGTAGTGGTGGCGCAATAGCACTATGTCCGGAAGATACAGACTATCCTTTTCCTCTAAAAAAAATAGCCGATCCTCCTCATGTTTTGTACGCGCAGGGAAATATAGAACTGTTGAATTCTTTCTGTGTTGCCATGGTAGGTTCCCGGGCGGCCACCGCATATGGAAAACGTGCGGCATTTACATTGGCCCGGGATTTGGCAGGAGAGGGGGCGACAGTTGTTTCAGGGCTTGCCATTGGAGTTGACAGCGAGGCGCACCGGGGAGCACTGTCTGTGCAGGGTGCAACAATCGGGGTTCTTGGCTGTGGCCTTGATGTGATCTACCCGAGACAAAATGCAAAGCTTTACGAAAAAATACGAACAGAAGGTTTGTTGCTAACGGAATATCCGCTGGGCACAAAACCCGATGGGTTTAGATTCCCGGCCAGAAACCGAATCATTGCCGGCTTAAGCCGTGGTGTTGTCGTGGTGGAGGCAGCAAAAAAATCCGGATCATTGATAACTGCTGAAATGGCAATGGAGGAAGGGAGGGAAGTTTTTGCGGTACCTGGGCAGATTGACTCCTTTAAGAGTTCTGGCGCACATTGGTTATTGCAACAAGGAGCAAAATTGGTACAATCGGCAGATGATATTCTTGTTGAGTGTGGAAGTGGTTTAACTGGCGCATCGGACGTGTCTGTGGGCGATGCAGCTTTACCAGCCCATAGTATTGATAAGGAATCAGCTGAGTTGCTGGAAAAAATAGATGTTTACCCGAGTGCACGGAATGAGTTAATTACTCGTTCAGGGCTAAGCAGCGCCAAAGTCGCTGAGCTATTATTAATGCTTGAACTGGAAGGCCTGATAGAAATGCTGCCTGGTGATGAAGTACGAAAGATACAAAAATAATCCTGATTATCACTGAAGCTCAGCAACCACCTTAGTCATTCTGGACTCGGAGTCTTCGCTTACCTGATCCGGAATGACGGGATCGCAGAAAACGAACAAAACTGAGGTTCGATGGTAATCAGAAAAAGAATAGTAACGAAAACCCATCCGAGGAAACCATGTTAGATATACAATTTGCCCCATCGATTTTATCCGCTGACTTTACCCGTCTGGGAGAGGAAATCGCAGCCGTTGATAAGGCAGGAGCCGAAATAATTCACATCGATGTGATGGATGGCCACTTTGTGCCCAATATCACCATTGGTCCCCTTGTTGTGAAGGCGGCCCGAAGAGCAACTGATAAAGTGCTTGATGTGCATTTAATGATCAGTGACGCCGATAAATATATTGACTCATTTGCAGATGCCGGAGCTGACTGGATAACGGTGCATGTTGAAGCCTGCACCCACCTGCACCGGACGGTGAGCAGGATTAAAGAACTTGGTAAAAAGGCGGGTGCAGTGTTAAACCCGGCAACGTCCCTTTCAAGCCTTGATTATGTGCTGGAAGAGCTGGATTTGGTAATGCTGATGAGCGTGAATCCCGGATTTGGCGGGCAATCGTTTATCGAATCAACCCTTGCCAAAACCGATAGTTTGAAAAAGCGTATCGATAAACTGGGGCTGGAAATCGGGATTGAAATAGATGGTGGGATCAGTCCCAAAACCATTGAACGGGTAGCCGAAGCCGGAGCCAATATTTTTGTGGCAGGATCCGCCATTTATGGTTGTGAAGAATATGCACCAGTGATTGCTGAGATGCGAAAGCTGGCCGAATCAGGTAGAGCAAAACGGGGCTAAAAGTATGAGTGAAGAGCGCAAATCAATAACAGAGTGTGAGGCCTTTGCAAAGTTAAGGGAGCTAGCCAAAACTCCGATAGATCTGACGGCATCAGGTGTGCTCAGCCCTGAACGTGTCCAGAGCTTTTGCTGTCACGGAGATGTCTTTGATTTGCTCTATAGTTGTCAACGGGTAACAAACGAAGTGCTTGATGTTTTACAGGAACTGTCGGATGAATGTTTGTTGGTTGAGCAGTTTCAAGAAATGCGGCAGGGAGCAGTGCTGAACCGTATTCAAAATTTCCCTTCAGAAAACAGACAGGTGTTGCACACAGCATGCCGTGATCTTTTTTCAGAAAAATCGGCTTGTGAGTTTGCTGCAAATCAGGCTCAGGTCGAGCTTGATAAACTAAAAGTCTTTTTAGCCGAGCTTGAGCAGGGAAAAATTCGTAATGAAAAAGGAGAATCTTTCCATACTCTTATTCATGTGGGTATTGGTGGCTCTGATCTTGGCCCGAGATCTATCTATGAAGCTTTACGTGCGTATGCAGATACTAAACGTACGATTCATTTTATTTCTAATGTTGATCCGGACGATTCTGCACAAGTATTGGCAGAAGCAGATCTTAGCAGATCTTTAGTCCTTATAGTTTCAAAATCAGGAACCACCCTTGAAACACTTGCCAATGAAAGCATAGTCCGTAAGGCTCTTACTGATGTGGGGCTTGATCCCAATAAGCATTGTTTGTCTGTCACCGGAGAATCCAGCCCCATGGATAACCCCGATCGTTATCTACGATCGTTTTATATGTATGACTATATAGGGGGGCGTTACAGCTCCACCTCAATGGTAGGTGCCGTGATGCTTGGTTTTGGAATTGGTTACGAAAATCTGCTGGCCTTTCTGGAAGGAGCAAATTCTTTGGATAACGCAGCAGGTGAAAAAGATATTCGTAAAAATGCTGCACTCCTTTCTGCCCTGTTAGGTGTCTGGAATCATACTTTTCTCGGAATGAGTACAGTGGCTGTTTTACCCTACAGTCAGGCTTTGCATCGTTTTCCTGCTCATTTACAGCAATGTGATATGGAGTCAAATGGTAAATCGGTACAGCGTAATGGAGAAGCACTGCAAATAAAAAGCGGGCCAATTGTCTGGGGAGAGCCGGGAACAAATGGGCAGCACGCATTCTACCAGCTCCTGCATCAGGGGACAGAGGATGTGGCGGTAGAATTTATTGGTTTTCGTGAAAGTCAGCGCGGAAAAGATCTGATAATTCAAAAAAGCAGTTCTCAGCAAAAACTGGTGGCAAATCTGCTGGCTCAGTCCATGGCGCTTGCCATTGGAAAAGATGATGCAAACCCCAATAAACGTTTCCCCGGTAACCGGGCAAATTCGATTCTGCTGGCGGAAAAACTGACTCCCCACGTGATGGGTGCATTACTGGCTCTGTATGAAGCAAAAATAGTCTTTCAGGGGTTTTGCTGGAATATTAATTCCTTTGATCAGGAAGGGGTGCAGCTTGGTAAAAAACTCGCCACAGAACTTCTTGAAGCCATGGGGAAAAATAAGGAAAAAGGTTCCCTCGCTGATGCATTTCTAAATGTGGCAGAAATGCACTCTCAAAGTTAGGTGCACAAAACTGAATATTCATTCATTTTTCTGGTCCACCTATTTCGTTTTTTGTTGACAAAGGTCAAGTTCAGAGATATTCTCCCACGCTGAATGACTATTCAATAGTGTCGTTTTATTGTCTGCTGTTTTTTAACAAAAGTTATTGTGAAAAACAGGGCAGGCGGGGAGATGAGAGTTACTACGCTCTGTCTGTCGGTTTTGAAACAATTGCTTTTGAAAAGTATATTCTGGTAAAGGTTGAAGTATTTTAATCATTTTAAGGAGGAAAATTCATGGCAAAGCATGATACACCCCTGTTGGACGAGCTTGAAAGTGGCCCATGGCCGAGCTTCGTTACCGACATCAAGCGCCAGGCCGAGGTAAATCCTGATTGTTGGGATATCTTAGGTCAGGTCGAACTGTCTTACAAAGATAAGATCACCCATTGGAAACACGGCGGAATCGTTGGTGTATTCGGATATGGTGGTGGTATCGTTGGTCGTTACTCTGACATGCCTAAGCAGTTTCCAGGCGTTGAGCACTTCCATACTGTTCGTGTTAACCAGCCTGCATCCAAGTACTATTCCACTGAGAATCTTCGTGCCTTGATGAAGCTCTGGGATAAACATGGATCCGGTATGACCAACATGCACGGTTCCACAGGTGATATTATTCTTCTTGGTTGTCGTACCGAAGCTCTTGAACCCTTCTTTTGGGATCTGACCCACGAGATGAATCAAGATCTTGGTGGATCTGGTTCTAACCTTCGTACTCCTGCCAACTGCCTTGGTCAGTCTCGTTGCGAGTGGTCCTGTTACGATACAGAGGAAGCATGTCATCACCTGACCATGCATTATCAGGATGAGATTCATCGTCCTGCTTTTCCTTACAAGTTTAAGTTCAAGTTTTCCGGTTGTCCAAACGACTGTGTTGCTGCTCTTGCCCGTTCTGACTTTGCTGTTATTGGTAACTGGAGAGATGATATCCAGATGGATCAGGCAGAAGTCAAAGCATATGTTGACGGAACTACCATTCCAAATGGTGGTGCTCACAGAGATGGTGACTGGGGTGCGTTTGATATCCAGAAAGAAGTTATTGATCTCTGTCCCACCGAATGTATGTGGATGGAAGGCGATGAGCTGAAGATTGACAACTCTGAATGTACTCGTTGTATGCATTGCATCAACGTTATGCCTAAGGCACTTCGCCCAGGTAAGCAAAAAGGTGCGTCCATTTCTATTGGTGCTAAAGCTCCAATCCTTGATGGTGCGCAGTTTGCTACCCTTATCATTCCTTTTATCGAAGTTTCTAAAGAGAATGAGTTTGAGAACGTTATTGACGTGATCGAAGAAGTTTGGGACTGGTGGATGACCGTTGGTAAGAACCGTGAGCGTGTTGGTGAGACCATTCAGCGTGTTGGACTGCCTGAATTTATCAAAGTTATGGGTCTTGATCCAATTCCACAGCATATTATGGAGCCTCGTTCAAATCCTTACGTTTTCTGGTCAAGTGAGGAAGTTCCAGGTGGCTTTGAGCGTGATGTTGAAGAATTCCGTCGGAAGCACGCAGCTTAAGAAAATTAATCGAGTGCTAGTTTAACTCGAGTACATATTCAAGGAGGTTATAATTATGGGTTACGATCCCAAAAATCCTATGGTGGACAGAATCACAGATATCGGTCCCCCACATTATTCTAAATTCCATCCCCCTGTAATTGCAAAAAACAAGGGAAAATGGTTGTGGCATGAAATCACCCAAGCGGGTGTACTTGTACATAAAGCTGAAAGCGGAGACGAGTGCTGGACTATACGTGTTGGTGCTGCCCGTTTGATTTCTACTCAACTCATTTACGAGATGTGTGACATTGCTGACGCTCATTGCGACGGTTTCCTTCGTTTCACCACCCGTAACAACGTTGAATTCATGGTAGATGATAAAGCTAAGGTTCAGCCTCTGCTTGACGATCTTGCATCTCGCGGCAATAAGTTCCCAGTAGGTGGAACCGGAGCTGGTGTGACCAATATCGTTCATACTCAAGGTTGGGTTCATTGTCATACCCCTGCAACTGACGCCTCTGGTGTTGTTAAAGCGGTTATGGATGAATTGTTTGATTACTTTGTTACCATGAAGCTTCCTGCACAGGTTCGTGTTGCACTTGCCTGCTGTCTGAACATGTGTGGTGCTGTTCATGCTTCCGATATCGCCATTCTTGGTGTGCATCGTAAGCCACC
>JAOZLM010000152.1 GCA_029934815.1 Desulfocapsa sp.
CGCGGCGGCTTCCTGCACCTTCTTCTTTTTCAAGGCCAAGGGCCCGTAACGGATTGTTTGATACCAGGTCTTCTTTTCCCATGGTAGTACCTCTCTTACGTATGTTATCATTTGTGGCGATCATAAAAAACCGCCCTCAAAGAAACTTATATTATTTTTTTTTCTCTTCCTGATACTTTTTAACCAGTTCTTCACTGACACTCTTTGGAACTGCCTTAAAACTTGCAAATTCCATGGTGAATTCAGCCTTACCCTGGGTAAGGGAACGAAGAGTGGTGGAATACCCGAACATCTCAGAAAGAGGAACTTCAGCTTCAACCACGGTGTAACTTCCTTCCTCAGTGGTACCGATAATCATACCACGACGCTGATTGATACTTCCCATGACCGACCCCTGAAACTCAGAAGGCCCTTCGACAGCAACCTTCATAATTGGTTCCATAATGGTGGGTTTGGCTTTTGCATATCCTTCCTTAAAAGCACCAACCGCTGCCATTTGAAAAGCAACATCAGACGAATCCACAGCATGAAATGCACCATCATTAACGACACAACGTACACCAGTAACAGGAGAGCCGCAAAGGGTTCCTTTTGCCATACTCTTGGTGAAACCTTTATCACAAGAAGAGATAAATTCCCGTGGAATAGAACCACCCACGATTTTATCAACAAACTCATAATCTTCTTCTTCGCAAGGCTCCATATAACCAGAGACACGACCAAACTGACCGGAACCACCAGTCTGTTTCTTGTGAGTGTAGTTAAATTCGGCACGTTGGGAAATGGTCTCACGATAAGCTACCTGAGGAGCGCCGACTTCAACTTCAGCATCATACTCACGTTTCATACGCTCGATATACACTTCCAGATGCAACTCGCCCATACCGGAAATAATAGTCTCACTGGTCTCATGATCAACAAATGTTTTAAATGTTGGATCTTCCTTAGTGAAACGGTTAAGCGCTTTGGACATATTAATCTGCGCTTTATTATCCTTTGGAAGAACAGCCAGTGATATAACAGGCTCAGGGATATACATAGAACTCATGGAACAGGTGATCTTGCCATCGGTAAAGGTATCACCTGAGGCACAATCGACACCAAAGAGAGCCACGATATCACCGGAACCACAAGAGTCAATTTCTTCCATCTCATCGGAATGCATACGCACCAGACGACCAACTTTTACTTTTTTGCCGGTACGAACATTAATAACACTGTCACCTTTCCTCAACGTACCCTGGTAGGTACGAACGTAGGTGAGCTGACCATAACGACCATCTTCCAGCTTGAAAGCAAGCATAATAAGAGGATCTTCCGAGTCATTTGTTACCGGAAATTCTTCTTCATCTTTGTCCAGATCAAGACCAATATTTTCAACATCGGTGGGACATGGAAGATAAAATTCAACAGCGTCAAGCAGAGGCTGAACCGCTTTATTTTTATAGGCTGAACCAATAAAAACAGGAGAAAAGTCGAGGGAAAGAGTACCGGCACGAACCGCATCTTTCACGAGCTGGGGATCAATTTCCTGCTCTTCAAGCATCACTTCCATCAGTTCTTCAGAAAACATGGATACTGCATCGAGCAGTTCTTCACGTTTCTCATCAGCCTGATCTTGTAGATTTGCAGGAATCTCTTCTTCACGAATGACCTCACCGTTTTCACCATCAAAATAGAGCGCCTTCATGGTAACAAGATCGACCACACCTTCAAGATCGTTTTCAAGCCCGATTGGCAGCTGCATCATGTGTGCGTTCAGCCCAAGTTTTTCCTGAAGCTGACCGGTAACACGCTCCGGATTGGCACCGGTACGGTCACACTTATTGATAAAAGAGATACGGGGGACATTGTAACGATCCATCTGCCTGTTTACAGTGATGGACTGCGACTGTACGCCACCAACGGAGCAGAGAATAAGCACTGCGCCATCGAGCACACGGAGTGCACGTTCAACTTCCACGGTGAAATCAACATGGCCGGGAGTATCAATAATATTAATGTCATTGCCCTTCCAGTTACAAAAAGTGGCCGCTGACTGAATGGTAATTCCACGCTCTCTCTCAAGCTCCATGGAGTCCATCTTAGCGCCAACACCATCTTTTCCACGAACATCATGGATGGCATGGATTCTGTCGGTATAAAACAGGATGCGCTCGGTCAGGGTTGTTTTCCCTGAATCGATATGGGCACTGATCCCGATATTTCGCACGTGGTTTAAATCTACACTCATGACTACCCTCTACAGATTCTTTTTGTCGGCAAACCCGACGCAGCTCAAAAAGAGCTTCATATAAAATAAAAAAAATAAGGAGTCACAGCTTACTGCAACTCCCCATTCCACTAGCAAATCAAGACGAAGACAAAAAACAAAAAAAATCAAGAGATTAACTGCTTCGCCACAAATTTCTCACATTTTCGATCAGAAAAACTGCGAATATTACCCTATATACAGAATTAAGGAAAGAACTTTTTTGTCAACAAAAAATCAACACAATACAGACTTATGGCGGATTTTTTTGCGGGAAGCGAAATACGAATAAGTAGTATATCCTGCACTAACTTCGACATCTTAGAGTAATTTCTCACAAAATACTCTTGACTTCCTCCCCCTGGATCACCTACCTTTTATTCAGGGTGCCTGCTATTTATTTTCTTCCGGCTATTGCGCCGAAGCACCCGATACGGTTCTACGCTTCAACATACTTTCGTACCTGCAATTTTTCTTCAGCAGAGGTTGATCCATGACAGACCCAAAACGACAATTCACAGTCACATTTCTCCCTTCAAACAAAAGCAGTAAAGTCCAGCCAAACGAAACACTGATAACGGCGGCCCGCAAAGTTGGACTGCACATAAACGCATCCTGCGGTGGTGCCGGTGTGTGTGGAAAATGCGCTGTCATTGTGGAACAGGGTGACGTTGAAGATGGAAACAGCGAAAAAATCAGTAGCGAGGAATTTCTTCAGGGTCGCCGACAGGCTTGCACAAGTATCATAAAAGAGGATGTCACTGTTCGCATTCCGGAAGAATCCGGTCGTCAAAAAGGAGGGCTCGGCACAGAAATCCCCTTACGGCACCACGCCCGTATGCATATTTTCAATATCGACGAACTGAGACAGGAAGGGATTTTCGACCCGCCGGTTGAAAAGCTCTGTCTGCAACTCAAAGAGCCAGCTCCACACGACAACAGAGCAGATGTAGGAAGACTAATCCAGGAGCTTGGCGACCAACTGGGCAAACACCGGATGGTGGCAGGGCTACCGGTAATGCGTAAAATAAGAGCAGCTCTTAGAGAAAAGGATTTCCTTACCACCGTCACCCTGGAACTTCCGGTAAACAACAAATCCAAAAGTCATATTCTGAATATCCAGCCGGGAAAGTGGAATCACCGTAATTTCGGCCTTGCCGTGGATATCGGCACCACCACAGTTTACGGAGTGCTGGTAGATCTGAACAATGGAACAATTCTGGCAAAGGATTCCTGCTATAATCCACAAATGAGTTATGGCGAAGATGTTATTGCACGAATTATCTATGCTGAAAAGCCAAAAGGTCTGGCAATGATGCAGGAGCTGGTAGTGGACGCCATCAATACACTCATTACAAATATGCTTAACAATGCAACGCCTCCCGAAGACAAGGAACATGGCGGCATAAGCAGAGACGAAATAAACTCCATCACCATTGCCGCCAACACCACCATGACCCACCTGCTCCTGCAACTTGAACCGGACAATATCCGGCGCTCACCTTATGTTCCGGTTTCCACCTTTTTTCCACCCCTGCGAGCCACAGACCTCAACCTGAATTTGCCCGAACATTGCACAGCCCTGCTCTATCCGGCTATCTCGAGTTATGTGGGAGGTGATATTGTGGCAGGAGTCATGGGATCTGGCATGTACCGCACAGACCAACTCACTCTTTTTATCGATATTGGAACCAACGCAGAAATTGTCATCGGCAACAAAGAATGGCTGGCATGTGCAGCCTGTTCTGCCGGCCCCGCCTTTGAAGGAGGTGGTATCACACACGGAATGCGAGCAGTCGAAGGTGCTATTTCTGATTTCAGTCTCAACCCAGACACCCTTGAGCCGATGAATGTGACAGAAGGGAACAAAGCACCCCTTGGTATTTGCGGATCAGGCCTGCTTATTATTGTCGCCACCCTTTTTGAATATGGAGTGATTAACCAGAGTGGTAAATTTAACGATATTAATTGCCCGCACATTCGCGAAGGGCGAAGCGGCATGGAATACGTACTGGCCTGGAAAGATGAATGTGCCGCCGATCACGATATTGTGCTCAATGAAGTGGATATCGACAATTTCATCCGTGCGAAAGCAGCAATTTTTGCCGGAGTATCAACCCTGCTTGATCAGGTTGGCTTGCAGGTGGGCGACCTGCAGCAAATAATTCTGGCTGGTGGATTTGGATCGTACATCGATCTTGACAGCGCCATGACTGTGGGTTTACTGCCGGAAGTGAATCCTGAAAAAATCATTTACGTTGGTAACGGATCATTAATGGGCGCCTGGATGAGTGAACTCTCCAACCATATCCGGAAAGATGTTGTACAGGTGGTACGCAAGATGACATCCTTTGAACTTTCTGAAGTTGCTGCATTTAAAGATCACTATGTGGCCTCTATCTTCCTGCCGCATACAGACAGCGGCCTGTTTCCAAAAACTGAACAGAGGAAAGCACAGCGAACAATCAAATCAACAATGTAAATGCAGGGACTTTTATCCCAATAATACAAAAAAACTTCACTTCTTATTTTTCCTGTGATTAAATACATACACCTGACATAAATTTGCTGTTTTTTCTCACAGTACACAAAAACAAAGGAGCTGGTGCAATGGCAAAAAAAACGAGCCTGCGAACAAAGGCAATAGTTGTCTTTTTTATTACCCTTTTTCTGATTCTCGGCTCCCTTTTTGCAAGCCTTGGCAAGCTACGCGATCAGGTGCTGCAAAACGAGGCACAGGCTGTTGCGGATCAGGTCGTTTCCTTTAGATCCTGGGTGGCTGGTAGCGGCATGGTATGGGTCAACAAACTCACCCCCCAGTTTGATGAATATCTTGCCGTCCATAACGCAAGCAACGACACTTCTTTTTATGGAAAAAACCCGGCACTTGCCACACGAGAACTTTCAACCATCGCCAACAAAACTGCAACCCGTGCTGAATTCACGGTAACCAGTGATAACGTAAGGCAAAAAGCTAATGCTCCGGACAGCTTTGAAAAAGCAGCAATTGCGGCATTCAGCGCAGATAAAAGTACTAAATATGTGACAGAGTATGAAGGGGATTTCTACCGTTACGCCCGCCCTCTGATTATCAAAGAAGGTTGTTTAAAGTGTCATGGCGACCCAAAAGATGCTCCCCCTGCTGTTATTAAAAAATATGGTGACCAAAAGGCATTCCATTACAAAGTTGGTGACGTCCGTGGAATCATTTCTGTAACACTTCCTTCCATCGGTTTTATGGAAGCTCTTCCCACCCTGGCAAACCCAATATCCCTCGGGGGAATTGTGCTGGCGTTCCTTATCAACTTTTTCTTTACTTCCAAATTCATCCTGGCCCGTTTGCATAAGCTTACAGAAGATACCAAGGCCATCGTTTCCGGTAAACTTGACACGCCCCTTGTTTACACACCACCCAAGGAGTCAAACGATGAAGTTGACCATGTGTATCATTCTGTCGATTTGTTAAAACGAAGCATGGAACTGGTAGTACGAAAAATTGCCCGAAAAAAATAACGGGTAACCATGTCAGACATTGACCAGAACGAAACATCCCTGCAAGAAAGCAGCAAGGGAAGCATAGATGGAATATCTATTGCTTCCTTTCTGCAAATGCTGGAACAGGAGCGCCATAGTTGCAAAGTGCTGG
>JAOZLM010000153.1:0-3885 GCA_029934815.1 Desulfocapsa sp.
GTTTTTACGACGCCATCAAAATTTGCTATTCATTAGTTCTGTTTTTATGGTGGTAAAATTTGCTCCTGTTTTGTAGTATTTAGGTTTTGGACAGGCGTTTTACTTTGATGCAGTTGTTTCACAATTTTACTAAAAAAGAGAATTATGGACGAATTAACAGCAAATATAAAAGAAAAATTGATAGAAATCTTAAATCTGAGCGATGTAACACCAGACGATATCGATGAAAATGCCCAGCTGGTTGGCGGAGAGCTTGGTATCGATTCAATAGATGTGCTGGAAATGGTAGTTATGGTCGAAAAGGATTATGAGGTCGTTATCAATAACAAAGAAATTGGTGAAAAAGTCTTTTCAACTCTGAAAAACCTCGTTGAATATATTCGTAAAAATTCTCCAAAGTTGGCTTCTTGAGCAGTACTAAATCCCCTGTATATATTGCCGGCCTGGGTATTGTCAGTCCCCTTGGTATCGGTGTTGAGACGACACTTGCGGCTTTAGAAACGAACAGAACTGCTGTTGCACCGTTGCGGGTATTTCCTGTTCAGCAACAGCCTTCTCTACCTGTGGGACAGGTGGAAGATTTAAGAGGGAATTCTCATCTGCCACGGGCGCATCGTCTGGGGCTGCTTGCTGCAAAACAGGCCATGGAAGGAAATGATTGCAGTCTTGATGCTGTGATTGTTGGTTCTACCACTGGCGGTATTTCCCAGACTGAAGAGTTGCTGGCTGAGAAAAATGAAGATGCCGGTTTGTATCAGTATCATGGTTTAAGTACTGTTGCCGAAACAATTGGTGAAGAACTTCATTGTACAGGTGAATTACTTTCTGTTTCAACAGCTTGCTCTTCCGGAACGGTTGCTATCAGCATGGCCTGTAAAATGCTTGAATCCGGTGAGGCGCAATGGGTGCTGGCAGGAGGTGTCGATTCGCTTTGTCTGCTTACTTATTATGGATTTCACTCTCTGCAGCTGGTGGATAAAAAAGGCAGCAGACCTTTTGATATAAACCGTGAAGGAATGTCTGTGGCCGAGGGTGCAGCGTTTCTGCTCTTAACAAATCAGAAGCCGGATGATTGCCATGGTGTAATTCTTGGTAGTGGGCTCAGTTGTGATGCCTATCACGGTGCTGCTCCTCACCCTGAAGGAATCGGTGCCCGGGCAGCCATGCAGAAAGCCATGGACGATGCGGCGCTTAGTGCAGATGCCATTGATTATATTAATCTGCATGGAACCGGAACTCCTGAAAATGATCTTGCCGAATCAAAGGCTGTCAGAAAGTTGTTTTCTACGTTACCACCTCTCTCCTCCATAAAAGGGCTTAGCGGTCACGGACTTGCAGCATCAGGTGCCATTGAGGCAGTTGTTTCTGCAATTTGTCTGAAACACAATTTGCTGCCTGCCAATTGCGGTTGTGAAAAAGCAGATCCTGAATGTGGATTGCAGCCACTTGCCAGTCCAACAGAACAATCAGTTACAACAATACTCTCTAATTCGTTTGGATTTGGAGGAAATAACGCCTGTCTTGTCGTATCTGAAACTGAAAAAACGGCAGATCCTTATGAGGCTGAATCAGTCCCGTTATCCATTGTTGGAAAATCCTGTATTACCGGTGCCGGGCACACGATGGACAGCATGGGACGTTTTTTCACACTGGAGTCCATGGCTGGCAGACTCGATCTAAAAATTATTGCTGAACAGCTACCCGCAAGATCCATTCGTCGGATGAAACGATTTTCTCAGATGGCACTGGCACTGGCTGCAGCAGCTAAAACAGATTCCGGGATCGAACAGTCTCCCCATGCCGTATTTATGGGGAGCGGCTGGGGTGCATTATCTGAAACCTGGGATTTTCTGGATAAATTACAAACCACTCAGCAACAGTTTCCAAGCCCCATCGATTTTGTGGGTTCGGTACATAACAGTGCCGCCGGACAGATTGCCATAAGCCATGGTGCAACAGGCCCCAATATTACCAGCAGTGGTGGTGATTATTCTTTTGAGCAGGCCTTGCGGGCAACGGAGATGTTTCTTGAAACAAAGACTCGTTTTAATACTGCCTTTCTGCTGGCTGCCGATGAGTCACATCCTGAATTTACGAAACTGCTTGATGCTTCTGCGCAAAAGACTGATCTTGCCGCAGATGGCGGGGGAGGGCTGTATCTTTGTCGTAAGGCAATTCCCGGAAAGGTGAGCATTAAACTCTCCTTCTACAAGAAGGTTAGTGAAACAGTGCTGGAGCAGATGCTGGCAAGCTTAGGCGGCACAGAACAGGTTCAACAAAAATGTGCCATGATTCTGGCCGGAATCCCGGCAGCACAGGAAACGGAAGGCGAAGAACAATTAAACGCCTTTATGCAGGCAACTGATATTGATGTGCCTGTGATCCACTATCGGAAATTTACCGGTGAGTTTGCTTCAGCCTCTGCCGTTGCTGCCGTAATGGCCACGCAACTACTGGAATCAGGTGAGATTCCAGCCGGAAAAGAAGTGCTGATTCTTGGATTTGGCAAAACACAGACAGCCATGCAACTGTCCATGCAATGAAAATCCTGCTGATTTCTCCTAATACCCACACTACGCCTTATCCCGTGTATCCCATTGGCTTGGATTATGTTGCGGGCGCTTTAGATAAAAAGCATCAGGTTACAATTGCGGATTTGAATATTGTAGAAAAGGATGCGCTACAAAAGCTGATAATTGAATTTACTCCTGATATTATAGGTCTGTCCCTTCGTAATGTGGATAATACCGAAATCGGTAACCCGTTATTCTTTATTGAGAAACAAAAAGAACTACTGGTCTGGCTGCGGAGTCTTAGCAAAGCTATTATCGTTTGTGGCGGCGCAGGATTTACCATCCTTGCAAGGGAAATATTTGACAAACTCCAGCCGGATTACGGAATTGTCGGAGAAGGAGAACGGTTTGCCCAGCTTGTGGATGCACTGGAAAATGATCTGCCTGTTGATGGTATCCCCGGATTGATCACAGCTACACACAGTGAAGATCCTGTCCCCTGGAAAGGGCAGCAGAGCAGAAGTTTTGCAACAAACGATCACACACAATTTTATGTGGATCATGGCGGTATGCTTAATTTGCAATCTAAGCGGGGCTGTTCTTTTCAATGTATTTACTGTCCTTATCCGCATATCGAAGGAAGTAAACACAGAAGGGTGGATGCAAAAATTGTTGCAGAAACTGCCCTTAATTTGCAGGAACAGGGAGCGAAATACTTTTTTATAACAGATTCTGCATTTAACTCGGATGTCGGTCACAGTCTGCAAGTGGCAGAGGCTTTTCAAGAGCTTGGCGTAACAATTCCCTGGGGAGGTTTTTTTGCCCCCATAAAGCTTCCAACTGATTATTTTACGACTCTTAAGGCCTGCGGTCTTAGTCATGTCGAATTTGGTACCGAATCGTTATCTGATACAATGCTGAAAAATTATCAGAAGCCATTTCGGGTAAAGGATGTATTTGCAGCCCACAAACAGGCAGTGGATGCTGATATTCATGTGGCGCATTATTTTTTACTGGGCGGTCCGGGAGAATCAGAACAGACTCTTGCTGAAACTCTTGATAAAGTGGAAGAGTTACAGAAAACAGTACACTTTTTTTTCACGGGGATGCGCATTTATCCCCACACAAAACTCTTTGAAATAGCGATTGAAGAAGGGAAAATAAGAGAAGAAACGAACTTGCTGGAACCTCTCTATTACGAAAGTGATACCATAAGCCCTGACGATATTGAAACGCAGGTGACGGCACGAGCAGCCGAACGAATTAACTGGGTTGTCGGATCGGGTGGGGAGACTGCTGCAACTATTGTGAGCAGGATGCATAAACGCGGGTTTTCCGGACCGTTGTGGGAATTCCTTATTCGTTGAAAAAG